>NZ_CP026995.1:0-310202 GCF_013407185.1 Nitrosopumilus ureiphilus
CTTTTTTAATTATTTTTTTAAGAAAATCTAAAACTAACTAAAAATAATTAATTACAAACTAAACTACAATTATTATTGTATTCTATACTCTCTTAATTTAGATATGAATATGATAGATACATCGGAAATGAAGGTGTGTGAGTAATGTCTGATCCAATAGATAGATTACTTGATGCAGCTGAATCTGGAAAGTCAATTATTAAAAATCGAGAAAGCCTTCACTATTCTTACAAACCCCCAATCATTTTACATAGAGAATCTGAATTAGAACAAGTTACACAATCATTACTACCAATTCTAAAACAATCAAGACCGTCAAATCTTTTAGTTTATGGAAAACCTGGAACTGGTAAGACTCTTGTTGTCAGAAGAGTAATTGATAAAATTCAAGAAAGAGTAGAAAAGTCAGATTTTCCAATTAAACTGATTTATACTAATTCTAAAGAAGAGACAACATTATATGGATTATTAGTCAGTCTAGGCAGGCAATTAGGTTTAGAAGAAGATGAATTACCCAACACTGGCCTTGCAATTAGTGAGGTATTCAAAAGACTCCTCAATAAAATAAGAAATGGGAAACTTAATGCAATTTTTGTAATTGATGAAATCGATTATCTTGCCCAATTAGTGGCTAAAACAGGAAAAGATATCCTCTATCAACTTACTAGGGCAAATGAGCGACTTGAAGAAGGAGGTTCTCTAACTTTAGTCGGAATTTCAAATGATCTCACCTTTAAAGAAAAACTAGATCCTAGAGTAATTAGTAGTCTAGGAGAAGAGGAGGTTGTTTTTACAAATTACAATGTTGAACAAATAAAAAAAATTCTTCAAGAAAGAATTAACGAATCATTTATTGAAAACTCTGTAGATACACATGCACTAAACCTCATTGCTGCTCTTGCAGGCGGAGAACATGGTGATGCACGTAGGGCCATCGATTTACTTCGTGTGGCAGGCGAGCTTGCTGAGCGACAACAATCTGATAAAGTCACTATAGAGCATGTTAGAGAAGCCTCTCAAAAAATCGAAGAAAACAAAGAAGAAAAATCTCTAAAATCATTCCCACTACACGAAAAACTGGTCCTTATCGCAATAATGAAAGCAAATGGCTCTTCTACTGGTGAAATTTACTCTTCATACAAAAATCTCTGTAAGGTAATTGGGAAAGATGAACTAACTCAAAGAAGAATCACACAAATGCTAAGTGAAATCGAATTATCTGGATTAATCTCTGGAAGATTAATTCATCAAGGAATTCATGGAAGGACAAAAAAATACAAACTTACAATATCGTCTGAAATGATAAAAAAGACTTTCAATGATGATTTAACTTTGCAAGACATTGTTTGAATTTGAACTATAATTTTCATGAAAGACTTGAAAAGTTTTTAGATTTACCATTATAACAATACCTGGATTTGGAGTCATACCAACACTTGCCTGAAATGGTGTCTGTTTTTGCCACGAGCCAGAATTAACTAACAAAATTCCTTTGTACATATCTAATTCTGCCCTATGAACATGACCTACATGAAAAATATCTGGAATGTCTTCAATTACTAAAAGATCTTCCATTTCAGGTGCTATTGGTGTTTGACTACCGTAAATAGGACTAAGATGCCTTGCTCTTAGAAGGTGTCTCATTACATTGGTTGGTTTATCATAACTTAGACCTGGAGTAGTCTTTACAATATCATCAATACTTTGGCCATGAAACATCATAATTTTAACACCATTCAATGATACCAAGGCTGGATTTCCAACCATCACTACATTTTCTCTTTCCCACAAACCTGAATTGTATTTTTTTGGAATGGCTGGTTGGGGAAGTGCTCGTCTTCCAGGATCGTGATTGCCTGGCATTATGATAATTTTCACATTTTTTGGAATTTTATCAATCAAATCTTCTGCTTTTTTTAATTGCTCTTGAATAGTCTGACAAACTAACTCTTTATCCTGATTTGGGTAAATTCCAACTCCGTCCACCACATCACCACCTATTAAGACAAAACGAATTTTTCTTGCAACAGGATCGGGACTTGATAACCAAGAAACAAATTCGGAAAATTCCTCCTCCATAAAGTACTTACTTCCAATATGAAGATCCGATAGAAAAACTGCATACGCTTCAGATTCTGATTTATTTTTAGCCTGATCTGGAATATCTGGCAGAATCAAATCTTTGATAATATATCCAGAATTCTTGCCTAAACTAATTCTTGCCATGACAAATTGATCCATCAAAAGAGTATTTGCTGTCTTTTGTAATTCATTGTCAAAAATAATACCCTCAAAAGAGCCTGACGGGTCTTCTAAAATCAATTTAGTGACATTTCTTTCAGTATTTCGCGTGGTAACAAGACCACATACATAGATATCATCATCAGATTTTGCGGTTTTTACAGAAGCTGCAGATTTGAGCATTCTTGATTCTGGCCTATCTGAAATTATTCGTTTAAGTTTGTTAAAACGACTAGAAAACAAAGCATTGTAACCTTTTACCCCCTCTCCTGATGTTATTTTGCTTGTAGGCTCAGATATTACCTTGATTTCATTTTGTAATGTTAGATCCTCTTTGATTCCTAGATATGTCTCCAAGTCATCCTGACTAATCTGAAATAATTTCTGTCTAGTTTTCTCTCTTACTATTTCTTTAATTATTCTCTCTAATTTTTTAACATCTACATTTTCTAAGATTTTAAAAGCATCTGGATGAATCTGGAATCCTTTGTTTAATGCATAGTTTAATGCAAAGGATAATTCCTTTTTCATATCAAAAAATATTATCTGGTTTAATTAAATCTGCGCCCACACCAACCCTCAAATATTGTTCGTAATCAATGCCAATATGAATAAAATTCGAATTATTACATTTTTTATATTTCTAATAATTTTTGCTATTGCTTATCAGATTGGCTCGATTTCAACTGTAAGTGATGAAGAAGCTAAAATATTCATGTCTGAATTTGAGGAATTAGTGTTAGATATTGACGCATTTGGAATCTTTGTACATAACACTACTATTGCATTACCGATGTTTATTCCTGGATTTGGAGTGGCATGGGGAATTTTCTCTGCTTGGTCCACCGGATTTGCTTTTGCAGCAATTTCTACCACTACTCCAATTCTAGCAGATGTTCCTCCACTTGCAGTTATTTTCTTATCTCCATTTGGATTGATGGAGCTTGTAGCATATTCATTAGGGATTTCTAGAAGTTTTATTTTGATTAGAGCAATTACTAAAAAGATTAATCTAACATCATATATCAAACCAACAGCAATAGAAATTGGAATTGTTATAGCACTTCTTCTAGCAGGAGGATTTCTTGAATTTTACATGTTAGAATTAGTTCAACAAGAAGGTTTTGAGATGCCTGGGTTCTAATTTTTCATATAATCTATGGTTTTGCCTAATCAGTCTAAAATAATTTAGTAGCAAATTATAAACCAAATTAAAAGAGAAATTAATCATGAAAACAGTTGTATTTCTATTAGCACTGCTTGTTATTTCATCAGGATATTTCATCAATGAATCATTTGCTGAAATTTCTGAAAACCAAGCATTTCTTTTAGAAGGATCTGGATTTGCTGTAACTGAAGAATCAATTAGAGTATCTGAAATTGATCTAGGACTCTCTTCTCAAAAACAAAGTGGAAGTACAATTAATTTTGTAACAGAAGATGGATTTGTCACATTAGATAATGAAGAATTTGTAATCTCTAAATTAAATGGAAAATTTTTGCGTCAAGGTCAATATATTAGAATTAATGGAAATATAGAAAGTTCAAACGGATTTGATACTACAATTAGCTTTTTTGGAAGACTAGTTGAAGAAAGCAAAGATGCATCAGTTTATGGATTTACTGGAAGGATTACTACCCCTGATGATAGTTATAAAGTACTTTACACTACAAAATTATCTACACTTTCAAAAATCGATAAAGTTGCTACAGAAACCAAAAAATCAGATCAGAACACAATTCATATTCTTAAAGGATCATCATCACAAACAGTAACAAAATACTTCTCAAAAGATAGAATTTCACTAGAACCAGGTACTACAATTACGTTTGTAAATGATGACATAGTTTCTCATAAAATAGTTAGTGGTGCTGGACTTGGAACTCATAGCAGTGTTCTTTCAGGCAAAGTAGTAATCTGTGAACAACAAGATACAAAAGTAAAAGCTGGTTCAAGCTACATTCAATCAAATTGTGACTTTACATTAGATGGTCGAATTAATTCAAATGAAATTAAACCTGGAGAATCAATATCAATCAAATTTACCGAAACTGGATTTTACAGACTATTAGATACTAATTATCCTTGGATGAGGATTGATGGATATGTATTTCCTAGTTCTACTAATTTAGTTTTAGGTACAACTACTAATCAACAAGGAAATTAATTTTCCCATTGCCATCTATAATTCATATATGAATCCAAACTTGTCTGATTAAACACCATTACAGACAAGTCAGAAAATTCTTTACCTTCCAAGTCTTTTACAGTTCCTACAAAACTTGTTTCATTTTCAGTTGTTATTGCTTCAAAAACATGAACCTTGATTTTACTAGTATCAAAATTATTTTCTCTAAGATAAACGGCAACTTCTGATGGCATAAAATGTTTGTCTGGTTGTTTTAACCATGGTCTTGGAACTAAAATTACACTAAAGCCATCAATCAATGCCTTTTGTAATTCCAATTTTTTATCTTCAATTGGAGTTGTGACATGCATGGTAATTACTTTGGACTTATCAAGAGGAACTTGAGCTCTTGATGCAGCAACCTGAATGGAACTAATTCCTGGAATAATTTCCACTTTACCGAAAATTTCAATTAATCTATCCACCACCTCTGATTCTGAAAAATTTACATCACCAGTAAATGGAATCACCAATGTTCTATCACCAAGTTTTGGAAGAATTTTTTGATAGGACTCTTCTTGATCATTCATAGTAATTTCGTATATTTCTTTTCCTTCAGTCAGATGTTCTATTGTTTTTAACGTGTATTTGTAACCAATAATTACATCACAATTCTGAATAATCTCCTTAACAATTTCAGTTACATATTTTGGAGAACCAGGCCCAACACCAACAGCAAAAATTTTTCCCAATTTTACTTTGTAAATTTTTGCCTGTCTTTAATATATTGCACAAAGGGTTCCCAATCCACCTTCATGTATTTCATAGGTTCTTTAACAGGATATTTCACCCAATCTTGAGCAATTGAATATTGAAATTTCTCTTTCTTCCCATCTTTTTCATATTCTAAAAGTAATGGACTACCCCAATCCTTTTCTTCATAACTGATACTGGAAATATCATCAAATGATAATTCAATATTCCTTTCATCTTCTAAATCATTCATTAACTCTTTTTCATCATAGCCATCATGACGAATCATTGTATTTTTTGATTTGATAAAATTAACCACCTGTCTTTGAGTAATGGCTTTCCACCAATTCATCTTCGATTCTGTTTTGTGAATAAACATTAGATGTTTATCAGTCAAAATCAGCATTCCTTCTTTTCCACCAATTGAAAAGAATTTTTTAGATTCTCTCCAGACTGAAACTAAATGTGCCTGAATTTTCTCATCAGGTTGCATATTGATTATTTTATTTGGGGTTGTTAAAAACTAATACAATTAGCTTTTATGTAAGCCGTTTTGAAAAAAAATATTGAATAAAATATTTTTGATAATGACTGTATCTTTATTTTTAACTAGTTTTGGAAGTCAAATATTTGCTCAAACTCCTGAAACTTATGACATAACTAATCCGATAGTTATTTTAGAATCAAATCTTGGGAAAATTACTATAGAATTTTTCTATGACGATGCACCAAATCATGTTGAAAACTTTATCAAATTATCTTTAAGTGGATATTATGATGGAACTCTTTTTCATAGAATAATTCCTGGTTTTATGATTCAAGGTGGTGACCCAAATACCATTGATGGTGACCCAAATACTTGGGGAATAGGAGGTCCATCAAAAAGAGTAAATGCAGAATTTAACACAATCAAACATAACCGTGGAATTGTTTCAATGGCGAGATCACAAGATCCAAACAGTGGTGGATCACAGTTTTTCATAGTTCATAAGGACTCAAACTCTCTTGATGAACAATATACAGTATTTGGTAGAATTGTAACTGAAGAAAGTTTTGAAACACTTGACAAAATTGCAGCAGTTCAAACAGAATCAAATGACAGACCCATAGATCCTGAACAAGTTAGAATTACAAAAGTTTCAGTAGTCAATAGATCTGATGTTTCAAATATTCTTGAGCTGCCTGAACCTGAACGTACTCAATCTATTCCAATCTCATCTACTGGTAATCAAAAATATGAAAGTGAAGAACATGAAATAGCATTCAGTGTACCTGAAGGATGGTTATTACAACAACCTGATAAATCACAACCAAACTCTCCTGATGTAGTTGCAGTGGGACCAAAAAATGGAGAAATTAATCCAGTATTTTCCTTAACAGTACAACAAACTAACCAAAGAACTCTTGATGATCTCATTTCTGAAAAAATTGAAACAATTAAGCAAGTAGTTGAATCAGGCAATCTTAACATTATTTCACAAGATAAAATTTTGGTAAAAGGAAATGAAGGATATGTAATTGATGCAGAAGGAAACTTTTTTTCCAATGATGAAACATATAAAATAAAATTTAGAGAAATTATGGTTTATGGTACTGAAAAATTTTACACTCTTTCATATAGTAATGGAATAAATGAGTTTGATTCCCAACTTCCAAGATTTGAAGAAACAGTTGATTCTTTTGAAATATTATCTGAATCAAATAAAAATAATCTTTCATCACAATCTAGTGATAATCAAGAGGGAGGTGGATGCTTAATTGCAACTGCGACATATGGTTCTGAACTTGCACCACAAGTTCAACAACTAAGAGAGCTTAGAGATAATACTATTTTATCAACAGAAACTGGAACTACATTTATGAATACATTCAATCAATTCTATTACTCATTTTCACCAATTATTGCAGACTATGAGCGTGAAAACTCTGTTTTTAAAGAAATAGTAAAAATCTCAATTACTCCTATGCTATCTTCATTATTTATTCTAAATCATCTAGACATTGATTCTGAAGAAGAGATGTTAGGCTATGGTATAGGAATAATTGTAATGAATTTGGGCATGTACTTTATGGCTCCTGCAATTATTGTGTATAGTTTGAAAAGAAAATATCTGTAAATCCCAGATTTGTATATTTTAATTCAAACAATTTATTAAAATAACTTTTTGAATTACCAAACATCATCTACTTCATCAAGCATTTTGTATTCTTTTTCAGGCTCACGTCTCATGAATTTTAGTCTAGAAATATCTCTATCAAAGAAAATATCTGCTGCCCAATCAAGAAATACTCTAAAACGTTTATCCCACGTGGGTATTTTTGATAAGTAAACATTTCTCCAAAGAAGCCATGCTACAATACCATGAATGTTCATTCCTAAGAATGAGGCAATTCCAGTTCTTTTTCCAATTATTGCCATCTGGCCTTTTGATTCATAAACAAATTTTGTTTTTTCTTGATTTTTAATTAGAGAATAAAGATTTTTGGCAGCAACCTTTGCTTGAGCTTCTGCAATTTGGGCAGTAGGTGCAAAAGGTCTTTGAGTCTTAGGATCTAAAAATAATGCACAATCCCCTATTGCAAAAACTCCTGGAAAGTCAACCACTTGTAAATTATCATCAACAATAATTTTCCCCTTATCTGTTTTGAATAATGACCTTTTGATTGTATTAACTGGTGTAACACCGGCAGTCCAAATTACAGTTTTTGATTGGATAGAACTTACCATTGAATCATCAATTGTATCTTTGTTAACATCCAATCTCTTAATCATTACTTCGTCTCCATTAAAACTCGTTACAGCTGTCTGAAGCTTAATCTCAACTCCATGTCCCATTAATTTTTCTTGTGCAAACTTTGCAAGACTTTCACTAAAACCAGGCAAAATATTTGGCAATGCTTCTAAAACAATTACACGAATGTCTTCTCGTTTGATATTTGGATAATATTTTCTCACATCCAAAAGAAGATCCATTAATTCTCCTGCTGTTTCTATTCCTGCAAAACCTCCACCTACAATAACAAATGTTAGGAAACTTTTCTTTAAAATTGGATTAGTTTCATTTTCAGCTTGCTCAAGCATATCAATAATTCTATTTCTTACAAGAACTGCATCATTGAGTGTTTTCATTTGATATGCATTCTTTTCAAGATCACTCATTCCAAAAAAGTTGGTTTCACTACCTAATGCAACTACTAAAAAATCATAATGAATTGAAACTCCTCTTTTGTCTCTACTTCCCCATAAATTTACAATCTTTCCATACGGATCAATGTTTTTGATTCTACCTTCATAAAAAACTGCCTTTTTTGTAATTGTTCGAATTGGCATTACAATATGTCTAGTTTCAATCATTCCAGATGCTACCTGAGGTAGCATTGGTGTAAACAGCAAGAAATTATCCTCGCTGACTAAAACAATCTCAATTTCTGAATCATTCTTAAAATACCCCTCCAATCTTCTCGTGCATTCTATTCCTGCAAAACCTCCACCTACAATAACAATTTTTTTCTTATTTCGAGCCATTTACCTGTACCCACAAAATTACTGAATATATCCTATGAGATCAATATTTGAAATAATATTATTATTCATAAAATTTTCAGGTTCTTATTATATCTGAATGTAAGATATCATAAGCCCTTGATGCATCCTTTTCATTTAGAATGATAATGATACTATCTTGGCTGAAAAATGCATTTACAAGCTCAATTCCGTTTGCATGCAATACCTCGGCAACATAAGAGACCACATCTGATTGGTTTTGTGTATTAGGTATTGAGATTCTAATCTTTGCAAGACCTGTACTGAACATATCATCCCTACTTGGAACATTACTGAAAATTTGTCTAATATCCTCCAAATCTTCCGTAAGGAATCTAAAAGAATCAGATAATCGAAAAAACTCATAATTGTTAGTAATCTTTGAGAATTTATCTAAAATGGCCATGGGATCCATTTCATCTGATTCTTTAACTGAAAATTTAATGTCCATAATTCCATCAGTTAATACCAATCTAGCATTTTTCAAAACTGATTCATCTCTAACCTCTTCTTTAATTTCAAATGAATCTGCATATCGCTTTATTGCAACTACTACTGTATTGAGATTAACAGAATTTCCCAGAATTTTTTCAATCTCTGGTTGAATCTTTACAGCTAATGCTGTATAGTTTATCAGATCCATTTTCATACAATCATAAATTGAGCGATTTCTGGTAATGATCACCCTTACAATCTCAGGAATAGACATACTAGCAACTCTCATCAAAGATTATTATATTATGTCAATTATAATAGGATTATGTAAGAAATCAAGGAAATTATAATAATCTTTATATAATGTCATATATATTACATAGTATAGGTGAATATGACAATGTTCTTTGATAGTGAATTTGATAGAATCTTCAAGAGAATGTCAAACTCTTTTTTTAACATAGATGACATTTTTGAGGAATTCAAGGGTAATGGTTCTACCTCTGGTCCATATTATTATGGATATACAATGACCGTTGGTCCAGATGGAAAACCTGTTGTAAAGGAGTATGGAAATGTCAAACCAGGCCTTCTCCCAACTTCTGATACACGAGAACCAGTAGTCGATACTATTGTCGATGAAAAAGAAAAAGTAGTAAAACTCATAGCTGAGATGCCAGGAGTTGAAAAAACTGACGTCAAAATTGTTGTTGAAAACAAGATTGTAGATCTTTCTGCAGAACATGATCAAAAGAAATATCATGCAAAAGTTCCAGTTCAACAAAAAATTGATGAGAACTCTGCAAAGGCTTCTTACAAAAATGGAGTTTTAGAAATACTCTTCAAGTTAATTGAAGAAGAAAAACCAAAAGGTAAAACGGTGGAGGTTGAATAAACCTCCTAAATTTTTGAGGTAATGATATGAGTGAAATTGTTTTAAAAATAGATGAAATTCCACAACAACATGTTGGAAAAGGTAGAGCAATTGTTGATCCTAAAATTATTGAGGATCAAAAATGGAATACTGGCCAAATATTAGAATTAACATATAACAAGAAAACACATGTAAAACTTTGGCCAGGTGCACCTGAAGAGTATGGTGCAGGAATAATCAAAGTAGATGGAATGACAAGACAAAATATAGGTGCAGGAATAGGCGATAAAATTTCATTAAAATCAGTTGAAGCTGAAAATGCAGAACAGATTGTTTTGTCCCCAACTGAAAAAATTTCAGCTGAAGGGTTACAAGAATACATGATTTACAATTATCTAAATCATGTCTTTACAACCGGAGATTCGGTATCTTTGAATACACAGATGGGCGGACGAGTTCAATTTATTGTAACTAGTACCAAACCATCAAAACCAGTACTTGTTACTGAAAATACAGTATTCAAACTTGGTTCAATGACTAAAGCAGTTGATGTATCTGTTCCAAGAATTACATACGATGAACTTGGAGGCCTAAAACATGAGGTGCTAAAGATTCGTGAGATGGTTGAATTACCAATGAGACATCCTGAGTTGTTTGAAAAAATAGGAGTAGAGGCACCAAAGGGTGTGTTGCTATATGGTCCACCTGGAACTGGAAAAACCCTACTTGCAAAAGCAGTAGCTGGAGAAACCAATGCCCATTTCATTTCACTTAGCGGTCCAGAAATTATGGGAAAATACTATGGAGAAAGTGAGGAGAAAATTAGAGAAATATTCTCACAAGCTGAAGAAAACTCACCCAGTATTATTTTCATAGATGAGATTGATTCTATTGCTCCAAAGAGAGATGAGGTATCAGGCGAAGTTGAGAAGAGAATAGTTTCACAACTATTGACATTAATGGATGGAATGAAGTCCCGAGGAAAAGTTGTAGTAATTGCAGCTACCAACAGACCAGATTCAATTGATCCTGCACTTAGAAGACCTGGTAGATTTGATAGAGAAATAGAAATTGGAATTCCTGATACTGAGGGAAGATTTGACATTCTCTCAATTCATACACGTGGAATGCCAATTGATGAAAAAGTAGATCTTAAACAAATCTCAAAGATCACACATGGATTTGTAGGAGCTGATTTAGAGATTTTATCCAAAGAGGCAGCAATGAGATCTCTTCGTAGAATTCTTCCTGAGATTGATCTTGATGAAGAAAAAATCTCATCAGAGATTCTTCAAAAGATCCAAATTACAAGTGAAGATTTTAGAGATGCATTAAAAGAAGTAAGACCAAGTGCACTAAGAGAAGTCCAAGTTCAAATTCCCGATGTTAGTTGGGATGACGTTGGAGGATTAGACAAACTAAAAGAAGAACTTTTGGAGGCAGTTGAATGGCCTATGAAATACAAAGAAGCATTTGATTATGTTGATGTAGAATCTCCAAAGGGGATACTACTCCATGGTCCACCTGGAACTGGTAAAACTTTGATTGCAAAAGCACTTGCAAAAACGACAGAGTCTAACTTTATCAGTATTAAGGGTCCTGAACTACTTTCCAAATGGGTTGGTGAATCTGAAAAAGGAGTGAGAGAAATTTTCAGAAAAGCACGACAAGCAGCACCATGTATAATCTTCTTAGATGAAGTTGATGCGCTTGTACCACGAAGAGGTAGTGGAGATTCAGGTTCACATGTAACAGAAAATGTAGTCTCTCAAATTTTAACTGAAATTGATGGACTTGAAGAATTACACAACGTATTGATAATTGGTGCAACAAACCGATTAGATATCGTTGATGAAGCACTTCTAAGACCAGGAAGATTCGATAGAATCATCGAAGTTCCAAATCCTGATGCAAAAGGAAGACAACATATCTTTGAGATTCATACCAAAAAGAAACCCCTTGCTAGTGATGTAGACATAATAAAACTAGTTGAACTAACCGATGGCTTTAGTGGTGCAGAAATTGCAGCCGTTGCAAACAGAGCAGCAATAACTGCTTTGAAGAGATATGTCAGTGGAAAATCTCAAAATGTTAAAGAGATCAAGATCACTCAAGAAGATCTGATTGATTCAATCGATAAGGTAAGGCCTCAAAAAAAGGAAGCATCTATCCCTCAATCCATAAAATAGTCTAAATACTAAGGGTGATGAGACAAATCAATGAAACTGTATCTTGACTTTAATCCATGCCAAGAGTGCAATACTATGATGGCAGAATTGAGTAGTCCTGAGATGTTATTTGCTGATGAAAAAACTAGAGCAGATGAATCAGCAAAGTTTCTTAGACATCTAACATACAACCATAACGAAGTAGTTCAAGCAGTAATGGAAGATCTTCCTAAACAAAAGAAAGATCAAGAGCCTGATTTCTACAAATAACTCTCTTTTTCATTCTTAGAAATTAATAATCATATTCATATACAAAATTATTCTAGTTTGTCTGAGAAAAAAAATGAAAACTGGTCTAATTTTTGGTTTAAGTATAATGATTCTCTTAGCAAGTATTTCATTTGCTTTAGCAATTGAAGCAGAACAAGAACCAGAACCTCCGGAAATTCCGGAACCTTCTCCAGAACCAGAACCCATTCGTATGCCGGAACCTGCGCCCGCACCAGCACCATTTCCAAGAGAATCTGAATCAGAAAAAGTAAAACGATTGACTGAAGAAAACGATAAACTAAAACAAGAAAACACCAATCTTCAAGGAGAGATATCCACTCTAAAAAATGAAAAGATAAGATTACAAGAGGAGATATCAGAACTAAATGATGCTATCACAAGTCTTAAAGAAATCATAATGGAGCAAATACGTGTAATTATAGATTTGGCAAACAGATTAAAAGATGTATTATTTGAAAAAATATTTTCTCCTACAATTAACTTGTAGGATTTTTTTGAATTATCTACTCAATTAGCTTTAATGTTTTCTTAATCAAGACAGCTCTGTTTCTTATTGTAACATCACTGACTCCAGATTCCACTGAAAATTTCTTTTGACTAATTTTTTCACCATTTATTATACATGCAAGGTATAATGAAGCAGCAGCCTGTGCTACGGGGTGTTTTCCAGCAGTAATATCTTCTTTCTCACATCGTTTTAGTATCTCAAATGCATCTCGTTTGGTTTTTTCTTTCAAATTCATATTGTTTGAAATTTTTGAGATAAACGATGAAGTGTTGTATTGATTAAGACTCAATTCAAGCTTTTTGATTATGGTTCTCAAATCTCGGGAAAGTATTCTTCTTTCAACGTTTCCAGCACCAGCAACATCATCTAATGTTCTGGGTATGTTATTTTCTCTACATGCTGCATACAATGAGGCAGAAACCAATGACGCCATTGTTCTCCCTCTAGTTAATTTTGCATTAACTGCTTTTCTGTAAATATAGGCAGCATTTTCGACAACATTATCTGGGATTCCTAGCTTTGTTTTCATTCCATGAAGTAATGTAAAGGCCTTGCTTAATGCAGCAGTCCTTCTTGATTTACTTCTTTGATCCCATGTTCGTAATCTATTGAATTCATATTTTGTTTTATTGGATAATGCTTTTCCAGTAGAATCTCTATTGGTGCCAATTACAGTTGATAATCCTTTGTCATTCATTGTTAATGACGTTGCAGGACCTGTTCTTGCTAACTTCATAAAGTCTTCCTGAGTGTAACCATTGCTTTCATATGATACGTCAGACATGTTTTGCACTAGAATAAGACCGCAACCCCCACAAACAATTTCTCCTCTTTCAGAATCTGTTATTGCAGGGTAGGTTTTGCAAGTATCTAGTTCACACTTGACATCATAATCATTTGAATAATTTTCTAACACTACTAGTAACTATTAGTGGTTATAAAATAAAAGGAGATTGTTTCAGGTAATTTTGTATTAAAATTATAACATTGCAAACCAAAAATTCCTAGAATCTCTTTAAAATTAACTTGTTAATTGTAATACAATACACATTGTAATAAATGTTAAAAATGAAAAATAATTTTTTTGAATAATCTATTTTCTAATTGATTCTAAAGAATGTCCACGGTTTGTAATCATTTGAATAACTGCTTCAATTGTATAATCAATTCCGTGCTCTTCTTCAAAATGATTTCTTAATTTTTCGATTAGTCCTACAGTTTTTTCTCCATCTAGGATAAATTCACACTCAAAACCATAGTCATCACATCTTAGTTTAAGGGTCATTTATCTGGAAAAATAATTGAACCTATAAAAACCATAGACATGTATCTCTACATTAAAACAAAATTAGGCATAAATTCAACCTAAATTTACCAAATAATACACTAATTATTTAGATTAATTTATGGAATAATATATGAAAGGTTTAGAATTTTTTCTACTTGCTATAGGCTCTGTACTTGGAGCATTTTTAAGATACAAACTTACTGAATCCCCATTATTATTCAATACATTACCTCTCAATGTTTTGTTAGTCAATGTTATAGGAGCGTTTATTCTTGGAGCATTTGTTATAGTATCAGAACAATGGAATCTTGATGGAAAATATTCTTTATTTGCAGCAGTAGGATTTTGTGGATCGTTAACAACAATGTCTTCATTTGCACTTGATTCTGAAAATCTTCTTGAAAACAGTCATTATGGAACACTCTTAATCAATGCTTTTGCCAATGTCAGCTTTTCAATTATAGCATTATTTGGAGGAAAATTCTTTATGAGTGCAATTATTAATAATTAATAGAAATGGTCTACTCATATCAAATTGTAAAATTTCAAACCATATCTTTTGTTCAAGGAACTCATTGGTCACAGTCAGTTGGTGAAAAAGGAATTCTTTACAAATCCCTCAAAGATCCATTTTCAAAGATTATTGTCCAATCATCTAATGGTTCAAAAAAATTATACCATGTTCCAAAAGATAGAACAGTTGTAGTAACTAATGATACTGTTCATTTTCTAGGTGAATTGGCTTGACTATGTAAAAAATTTGTCTACTTGATCTCTGTATTTTAGAGCAACCTTTCCGAAATCTGCAAAATCTTCTGCAGTTGGATATTTCATTTTCATTGCAAATTGATTTACAAATACAGATAACGCACTGCCGATAATTAGACTGTAAACTCCATCAGCTACATTATTTGAATATGGAAATGCAACTTTGATAAATGGCAAGTATGTCTCAGTTTGGGAAATCATTAACTTGATATGTTTTTCAACATACTCTTCGATATCAGCTGGAATTGCCATATTCTTACTTGAATTGATTTCTTATAAATAGAACTTTAATTCTTAGGCGTGATAAATTCCAAAACCTGTAATTTTTCAAAAATATTTAGCCTTTACTAAATTCACCTTACAATTTGGGCTAGATACTTTTCCTTTCCCTTTCTACTTCTAGGTAAACATCGTAGTTGACTTTTACAACAAGGACAAACAATCCCATCAATTTCTATAAATATCTCACAATAATTGCATCTTTTTTGTCCAGCAGCATATCTGCCAATCTGTGATGGTTTGAAAGCCTTGTATTTTTTGCATTCACCTATACAATAAGCCATCAATGAAGACTAAAATTATCAAAAAGATAAAATGTTTGATTGCACTGCACTCACTTTTAGGAAATATTATAAAATAAAATTTATACCGCTAATTTCATTTTTTATTATTGCTTGAATTAGACAAAAAAGTATTTGGAAAAATAACTACTAAAGAAATTATTGGTTCTGATCCACCTGAAATTCCTGATACCAAAGATAATCTTGAACAGGAACTTGTAACTTTACTTGCAGAATTAGAATCAACCCCAAAAGAGAATCTCGAAAAATTGTTAGAAGAGCAAAAAATTGCAGAATCTCACATTAACAGTAGACCTGGCGCAATGGCTTTAGCTCAAAATAAAATAAAGCTATTCAATGAATATAGCGAAAAATACACTCAAAAAATTAAAGAAAAACTAGAATCTTAGAGTTTTTTCTTTTTTGGGCGTTTTTTACTAGAATTTTGTTTTTTCCTAATTAGTAATGATATGATGGCCCCTGCAGGAATTCCTATAATTGTTCCAAGGCTCACATAGGGAGCAATAAAGAAACTCCCAATCCAAATTCCTCCATCTGTAGTTAATTCCATAAATGTTCTAGGTCGCAAAACTACTGAAACTGTCTGTGAATCTTCTTTGTTTAATCCAACATCATCTGTATATGTTACAATGATTTGAAATGGAAGCTTGTATTCTATATTTACTTCATCAATTGGTGTAATGATTCTCGATGTAATTGCTACAGCCATATTTTTTTCTATTTTTGAAAACGTATGCAATGTTTCTCCTCTAAATTCAATGTCTTTTGGAGGAATTATCTTTATTCTGACATTTGTAATATCAATGTCTTTTGATAATACTTCAGTTTCTATTGGAAACTCTGCATTTGAAAAAATTGACTCAGGCATTTTTGTGTGTATGGTTACACTTGGGCCTTCCTTTATTGTAATTGGAATTGCAATGTCGTGAAAAAATGGAGATTGTGGTGTTTTATTATTTGCAACAAGAACATGAGAATATTTTAGATTGAGAAAATGAACCCCTAAACTAGCATCATTAGGAATTTGTAAATTGATATTTTCACCATATGATCCTCCCTGAGTAAGTCTATCCAAAGTAATTCTATCTGACGGCTCTATGATTAATGTCGGAATTGCTGATAGTGAAAATCCAAATGATATGTCCTCTTTATTTTCCCACCCATTATTTTTAATTAAAATTGAGATAACTCCCTCTCTTCCAGATACTATCTCTTCAGGATATGTAATTTGAATATCCATCCCTCCTTCCAGATTCTGTGTAATGGTCTCTGCATAAATTTCTGGAAATAACACAAAGACTCCAATTAGTAGGGGAATAATCCAGATAAACTTCATAGTCTTACTTTGAATTATCCAATAATGACTATTCAGTATTATTGTTAGCCTCAAATTTGGCATGAAATTTCAAGAAAAAAACTTGTTGATTCATAAATACCATGAATTCTAGGATTCTAGAAATAATTATGGTAAGCAAAGGTAAAGATCTATGCCCTAGATGCGCACAAGGAAAACTAGTTACTGATAATGAATCAGGAGAAATGTTTTGCTCAAAGTGTGGATTTGTAATTACTGAAAAACTACAAGAGGCAGGACCTGAATGGAGGTCCTTTACCCAAGATGAAGGTGGAAATAAAGCAAGAGCTGGTGCACCAACGTCACTCACAATGCATGACATGGGTCTTGCAACAATTATCAATCCTGTAAACAAAGATGCATCTGGCAGACCACTTACAGCGTCTATGAAAAGTACTATTGAAAGACTAAGGACTTGGGATAGTAGAAGTCAAGTTCATGAACCAGTTGATAGAAATTTTCGACAGGCATTTAGCGAATTAAACAGACTAAAAGACAAACTAACAATATCTGATGCAGTAATTGAAAAAGCAGCCTACATTTACAGAAAAGCACTAGAGAAAGGTCTAGTTCGAGGTCGTTCCATTTCAGCTTTGATGGCATCCGCCCTTTATGCTGCATGTCGTGATACTGAAACTCCAAGGAATCTCAAAGATGTAGAGCAAGCAGCTAATATCAAAAGAAAGGATATTGCAAGATGTTACAGATTACTAGTCAAAGAACTTGATTTGAAGATGCCAGTAACTGATTCAATTCAATGTGTTGCAAGAATCGCAAGCAGAATTGGAATTGCTGAGAAAACAAAAAGATACGCAACAAAGGTGCTTAAAATGGCTCAAGACAATGAAGTCTCAGCTGGAAAAGATCCTATGGGGTTGGCAGCTGCCGCGTTGTATCTTTCTTGTGTGAAAAACGGTGAGGACAAGACTCAGCGTGATATTGCCGAAGCTGCAAATGTTACTGAAGTTACTATTAGGAATAGGTACAAGGGTCTCAAAGAATCACTTGATCTGTAATCTATTTTCTTTGAGAATCTTCAGTTGGTTTAACAAATCCACCCTCAACTGATTCATTTTAAAAATTATTAGAATCATTAGTTTGTATACCTTCATCTGAATCTCCTTCAGTTGGTTTAACAAATCCACCTTCAACTGATTCAGGTGGAGGAATCTTCTTTGATTTTCCTAACCCAATGGTTGTAATTATTACTGATGATAAAATTATGAAAAAGACAATTTGTGGATATGCTTCTGCATTTGGTATGCCCATAGTAATTGGATACGTAGCAAGCACTGCAGCAGCCAATCCCCTTGGAATCATAGCATTTGTTACTGCCCTATCTAAAAGAGAAAATCTCTTGGTTAGTGTTACCTTGCCAACAAATATTCTTCCAAAATAAACTGCAAGTGTAATTAAAATTCCAAATATGAGATATTCTACTTGCCCAAAACTTGCCATCAATCCTACAAATACAAAAAAGAATGATCTTACCAAAAATGTTAATTGGTTATGGGTAGGATCGTCCATCTCAATTTTTGGTAGCTTAAATCTCAGTATTTTTGAAAGATGTCTTTTGTTTCCAATCATTAAACCAAATACTAGTGCTGTCAAAGCACCAGATTCTCCAAATGAATTTGCCAAGAAAAATAAAACAAACAAAACACCTAATGTCAACATATATGCGTGTTGAGCATTTCCAAGCTTTGTTGAAACATACATCCAAGGAATTCCTACACCAAATCCAAGTACTAAACCTACAACAACTGCTCTTCCAAGAGTTTCTTCCAGTGTTTGCAGATCAAAATGTCCTGCAAGCACCGCTTCAAATAATATGAATGCAATAATTGTAGCTAAAATATCAGTTAGTGCAGATTCAAAACTTAACATAGATTTGGTCTCTTCGGAAATTTTGATATTTCTGACAAGACCAAAAACAATTGCAGAACTACTTCCACCAACAATTGAACCTAACAAAATACTTTCTAACCATAACCATCCTAAAGCAAAATGAGCAGCAAATGTAATCATGGCAACAGATAGGATAAAACCTAAAACTGCTAATGTTACTGAAAAATGAGCAGTTCTTACAACATGTTTGATATCAAGATTCAATCCTCCATCAAACATGATAATTATTAGTGCAAGTGCTGCAAAGTATGGAACTACTTGGATAACGGCTTCTGGTTGAATTAACCCAAAAACTGGTCCTATAATCACTCCAAGAATCATCAAGAATGCTACATCAGGAATTCCTGTTTTTTTGAAGAATGCTTCACCTGCAACTCCAAGAAAAATTACAACGCCTGCTGCAAGTAAAATAACATGAGCAGAAGCAATTGGTCCATCTTGAATAAATAATGTGCCTATAGAATTCTGTAATTCTGTAAGTTTTTCTAAAATTGAACTTGAATCAAAATTAGATAATGGAATAAAATCCCCTATTTGCCCTCTAAACAATTGCAAGACAGATAAAATTATTGGATTCATTTATGACTGAATCTATACATCTCTAGAATGAAATTAAATCAGATTTATTTGATAATTTTAGCTCCTTGATTGATTTTAGATACACATTAAATCAACAATGGCAATAGATTTCTTACTTGAGTGCTACAAATCAACTACGTGCTGACCATGATCAAGTTCGTCGTCTAGAAAAGATAGTGTTAAAATGTTCTAAAGAACTCTATAAAGGAACAAAAATTCCATTTTCAGATCTGACAAAAATCACCATAGTTATTTCAGAATTTATTGATTCCATTCATCACTCAAGAGAAGAAGATTCGTATTTTCCATGTGTTGCAAGCTATGATACTCTAAAAGAAGAAATTCGAAAATTTATGATAGAACATGAATTTGGAAGGAATATTGCCCGACAAATATCACATCATCTAAAAAGATGGAAAGATGGAGAAGATGCGCAAGAACCGGTATCAAGATACTTGAGAACATATGCAATATTCCTAAATGATCATCTTAACAAGGAAAACAAATTCTTTGATGATGCAGAAGCAAATGTCTTATCCAAAGAAGAAGAAATTGAAATGTATGAACAATACAGATCAGTATTTGCCATAGTAAAAAAGGTCGATGAAATGATTGTAGAGATTGATTATTTAGAAAATCAACCTTGGGCTAAAAATTAACGTAAGCTCTTTATGGGTTGTTTTGGCATTTTTATTTATGAAACCTTTTGTTCTTTGGATGACTGGTCTTCCTTGTTCAGGAAAGACTACCATCGTAAAAGACTTGCAAAAAGATATTCCAAATTTGGCAATGCTTGATGGAGATGAGCTACGAGAATGGTTCTCCCCAAAAGACTTTTCAAAAGCAGGACGTGATGAGCATAACAAAAAAGTTGCTCATTTGGCCAAACTTTTGTTAAATCATGGCGTTCCAAGCATAGTATCTCTAGTTTCTCCATATTTTGAAAACAGAAAAAATGCTAGAGAAATTATTGATGCTGGAAATCAGTTTGCAGAAGTTTATGTACAATGTTCACTTGCAAAATGTGAAGAAAGAGATGTCAAAGGCATGTATGCCAAGGCAAGAAAAGGAGAAATCAAGGGTTTTACAGGAATTGATGATCCCTATGAGGCTCCTGAAAATGCTGATCTGGTAATAGATACAGAAAATGAACCTCTTTCAGAGAGTGCAAACAAAGTAAAGAACTTTCTTAAAGAAAGAAACCTACTCTAATTTTTTAAATTCTTCAATAATTTTATCATGAATTAATCCATTTGTTACCAAAATTCCGTTTTGGTGATGAACTTCTCTGTTATTATATGTAATATCATTTCCTAGCATATCTGTCATTTTCCCTCCAGCTTCTAAAATGATACAATAAGAAGCAGCAGAATCCCACTCTTTCATTTTGTTTGTAGTTGTAATATATGCCTCAGCTTCTCCTGAGCTAATTTTTCCTACCTTTAATGAGCTACCAATACTAGTGAAATCTTCAATACCTAATTTTTTGATAAATGATTTTTCTTTATCAGACAAGTGATGTCTTGAGCCAACCGTTCTACATTTTGAAAGATCTGAAACTTTTGTCACAGATATTCTCTTCCATTCATTATCAGAATATCGAAATGCACCACTTCCTTTTTGTGCAACAAACAATGTTTTTTCTGTAGGCCAACCAATTACTCCAAGAATTGGTTTTTTATTTTTAATTAACCCAATCATTATTGTAAATTCACCTGTTTTATCAATAAAATCAGAAGTTCCATCAAGTGGATCAACTATCCAAATAGTATCCTCTGATAATCTACTGAGATCATCTTTATCTTCTTCAGATAATATCGGATGATCTGTTTGTGAAAGAATCTCCTTGATGATATCGTTGCTTTTAATATCTGCCTCTGTAATTGGAGAATCATCGCTTTTTGCAAATGATTCAAAATCTCCTTGATAAATTTCTAAAATTGCTTTACCTGCCATTTCTACAGCCTTGATAGCAATTTCTAATTCAGGAATCTTGTCTACTATTGGAATATCTTTCAATTGAAAAACCTAAGTTGTAAGTTCTGGCTTTAATGTCCATGCAACTCCTAGAACAATAAATGGAATTGACATTATTCCAATAATTCCAAGAATAGTATTAAATTGCGATTCTGAGACTTCTGGATTATTCACTATCCATGGTAGTGGCAATGTAATAATCACCCAAATGATCCCTAAAAGTATTATCAATTTAGCTTTTGATTTTCTATCTTTCATCATTTTTTGTACTCCTGAGTTGTATTAAATTCATGTGAATTCATTTAATTGATTCCCCTCCATCTACAGCAAGAATTGCTCCTGTAATCCAAGATGCATCATCTGATGCAAAATACAATACTGCTTTTGCTACTTCCTCAGGTTGACCAATTCTGCCTATTGGGTGTTCGTTATCCATGAATTCTTTATCTTTTTGAGTTTTCAAAAATGGTTTTGTCATATCTGTATCTACTACTCCAGGACAAATACAATTTACACGGATCTTGTCTTTTGCATATTCAAGTGCCCAACATTTTGTTAGCAAAACCAATGCAGCTTTTGCTGCAGAATATGCATCAGCATTAAATCCTTGATATGCCTTTAATCCCGCATCTGATGAAATATTAATAATTGAACCAGATGTTTTTTTTAGATACGGAATTACCTCTTTGGTAAATCTAAACTGCCCAGTAAGATTTACATCTAAAACCTCATTCCATTCATCTTCATCAATTTCATGTAGTTCCTTAATTTTTGGAAAAATTCCAGCATTATTTACAAGAATGTCTATTTTACCAAATTTTTCAATTGTTTTGTCTACTACGTTTTTCACATCATCCTTGTTTCTAATGTTAGCCACAATACCTATTGAATTTGGAATCTCTGATGATGCCTTATCCAATCTTTCTTGATTTTTTGCTGTAATTATCACCGTTGCCCCATTTTCTGAAAAATTTTTTGCAATAGCAAATCCTATTCCACGACTTCCGCCTGTAACTAATGCAACTTTTCCAGATAATCTCATTAGTTTTTAGATAGAAAATCGTAATTTATACCCCAATTAACTCATAATTAGCCATAAAAATTTTTATAAAATATATTAAATTTTTATAAAATTTTACATAAAATTTTAAATACTTAAAGTTAGTATAGTAATTAATGTCAATAGATGTAATTTCTATCGACTAACACTGCGTAACCCCGCAGAACGAAAAAGGTAATCAGACATTTAGCATCTGAGAAAGAGAGGAAATCTCTCAAAGTTCTGCAGTAAAGGGGTTTACGCCTTTTTTAATTTTGTAAAATATCTACAGACACCGAACCCATTGTTTTCCCATTTGGATTAATCGTAATTGAAATTTCTTGTTTTTCAGAAATCAAAATTTTTTCTTGTCCTATATACTTCCATGTAAAATATTCCGAGATTTCTGTTTGATGTAATGTACCTTCAAGCTTAAAATCTTCAGAAAAAACAAAATTTTCCCCATTCAATGTAATTGATAAAATTTCTGGACTGCTCCCATTTGGAACAAATCTAAATGAATACTGACCTGCATCCATAAAAAATGAATTAATAAAAACTCCATTAGAGTATAGATTAGGATCTGCAAGAGTTACATGAAACACAACATTATTTTCATCAACTGATTGATCTGATGAAAAATTTATTACAAAAATACTAATGACAATAGCTATTGGAACTACAATAATTTTTTTGTTCACTAAAACAAGTTATACATCTCATCCATCTTAAAGATTATAGATATAATAATGATGATTTTCAGAGGTCCTGATCATTTTAATGTCAATGTAACTATAATTCTGATTCTCACAATAAAAGAAAAATTTAGCCTCAAATGAGTTGATTTTTAACGTTTAGTTTTAGTTAGTAAAATTTAATGTACTGTTAACCATTCTTTACACCTGAGATTAAGTACATATTCTAAAATCAAACTCATGCCTAACTTGTCAAAAGATTGGTCAAAGCAACCACAGCCTAGTATATCTGAAAAAATTAATGATACTATCAAGCCTAAAGGTGCATTAAAACCAAGAGTTCAGGATGGAATTAAAAAAATTCAAATTCAAATTAAAAAATTAGATACAATGTTAACAAACTTACAAGAACGTGATGCAAAACTATTTCAAAGAATTGTAGATGCAACACAAAAACATGACACTCAAACTACCAAAGTTCTTGGAAATGAATTAGCTGAGGTAAGAAAGGTTACTAAAATTTTAAGTAGTGCTAGAATAGCATTAGAGCAAATTGAATTACGACTAACTACATGTAGTGATCTTGGAGATACTGTTGTAGCAATAATGCCAACAATGGGTTTAATGAAAAATCTAAAATCTTCACTAGGAAAAATAATGCCTGGTGCTGAACAAGAGATTGGCCAAATGGCAGAAATGCTTGGAGGATTTATGACAGATAGTTTCTCAGGTGATTCAGCATTTGGAATAGATGCAACAACTACTGCAGAATCTGAAAGTATTCTAAAAGAAGCTGCTGCTGTTGCAGAAAGTTCCACAGGCCAAATGTTCCCTTCAGTTCCTACAAGTACTCAAGAAGCAACTAGTACAAAATTCTATTAATTGTAAAATTTTTAATCAGTTAATGATTCTCTGGACTCTTTAATTCTTTTAACTCTATTACCTTCATCATCAATTACTTTATCGACGTTTGTGAGTTTTTCCCTTAACGAATTGATGATTGTACCTACCTCGTCTGCCTCATTTTCTACCTGCTGTCTCTTATTGGCAAGTTCTTTAATTCCTCTATTTTCCTCGTCAATGTATTCACTTACTTTTTGTAGTTTTTCTTTAAGATTCTTAATATCTACTGATTCTTCCTCGATGTCTTTTTCAAGTGATGTTCTCTTGTCTTTAAGATTCTTAATCATTAAACCAACATAATCTATTGCCTCTTCTAACTTTGCACGTTTCCCCATTAACTCCCCAATTCCAATTTCACCTGTAGATTCAACTGTTGAATTAGATTCTACAGATTTACCTGAATCAACACTTTCTTTTACCATTTCTCCTCCTTCATTTTTGAATTTATCAAACATTTTATGATCTTCTTTTTAAAATGGGAATAAAAAGTTATTATGAATCTCAAAGCTGACCTTGTGAATGATTTTTATTCAATTAAAGAGAAAAATGGTGATTATCTCATCGATATTGAATTTCTAAATTCTTGGTTAAAACCACTGGATTTTTCTGAATTAGTGCTTAATTCTCCGATCTGTAAAAGCTTGAAATTTTGTTCTGTCTCAGGATTTTTTAAACCAGAAATTACAAAGGAAATAGCAAATACATTCTCTTCATCTGTTTCTGCTATTTTTCCAGAAAATATGACTCTGTAACTTAGATCCTCATCAGAGGCTGTTCCATGCATTATTACATGAGAACCATTGGATTTTCCACTTAATTCCAAGTCAAACTCTTTTTCTTCAAGATTTAACACACCATTTGCAGTAATCTCCCATAGATTTTCTTCAACTTTTGATGCTTTTCCATCAAAAAGGACGATCCCTGAGTTATATGCCTTATAATTTACATATATCCAACTAGATGTTTGATCTTCAAAAGATAGCAGTCTCTTCATGTCCTCTTCTGAAACATCAGTTGGTAAAGCATAATGTTGCAGTTCTAACTTTCCATCTACTACTTTTTCAGTTAGAATTGCCCAAAGTCTCTCTTTTTTCACATTTTTTGAAATCTTTACCTTTTCCTCTTGACTTTCTTGTGATTCTGCAAATGAATAGCTTACAGATAATGGTGAAGCAAAAAGCATCAAAAGAATGATTATTCCTCCAATAGTTCTTTTTCGGGGTTTTACCATGCGTAGATATTGCTTGAATAATAGTTTAGGAACGGTAAGGAAACATCCTGTTCCTTATATACAAAATTTCAGTAAAATATCCAAAAATCTACCAAAATTCACTCAATTTTACAAAAACATGAAAAATAAGATTTTTTTAAAGAAAATCAGCTTTTCTAATCAATTTTTTAGGCATAAATTTTGCCAGAATTTTTCTCTCCGCATCCATTTTCACAAAAAATCATCATTTTTTTTACCGAAATGAGTGTTCCGCTTTGTGTTCCGCTATGAAGTTTCAAAATGTTCCTCATAAACTAAGTAATTCTTTACTATAGCATGTCAAAACAACAATACAGGTCCGAAATGGGCATAATGGGTGATATCTTAGACGTTACCGCCGATGGCGGTCGTAATGGAATCATTGTATCTGCAATCTCTCGCAAAGCCAACCTATCTCACTACGCAGTACTAGACAAATGTGAGAAACTGGTAGAAGCTGGCTTAGTCGAATCCGTCAAAAATGATAGGAATAGAGTCTTTTTGATTACCGAAAAAGGACTTCAATTTTTCCAGGAATTTAAGAGGTTTCAGGGACTAGTAGAAAGCATGAATCTAAGGTATTGATCCAATGAGTTCTGAAATCGTACCAATTCATAGGAAAGAGTTTCTTCGAGAAGATGGAATGCTTTTTGTAAGGACTGATGGTATCCTCGAAACAATGGTTAAAGCACCTTTGATAATTGCTAGCTTAATCTTTGTTGCATTAGCGATACCTATTCAGACCTCATTCAGCTCTACTCGAACTCTTGATCTTACTCTTTATTCAGATGGTTCTGCACATGTATCATCTCAATTAGATGTGGATCCTCTAAATCCAGATTTTGAGGTTAATCTATTTGGTCCCTCAATTGATAATTTTGTAGCAGTTGGCGAAAATGGCTTTTTACTATCTAGTGAAATAATTGATGATAAAGTAACTATCGATACTTTTGGAACATCTTCTATTACAATTGATTATGATATTCATGACTTAATTTCCAAAGAAGGAAGAGTTTGGACTTTTTCTCTTGATTCACCAACTGATTATTCATTATTAATGCCACAAAACTCTATCATTGTTGGCATGAATGCATTGCCATCAAATATGATTATAATAAATGATCAAACACAGTTGGAACTAAGTACTGGTTTATCAGAAATTAATTACATTCTTGGAACTACAAACCCACCAGTAACAAACCCACCAGTAACAAACACTAAACAGTCTACCCTTGATATTTTTACAATTTCAATTATTGGTGTCTCCATTACAACAGCTGTAGTTGGAGCAATTATTGTGATTAAAAGAAAACAAACAAAATCATTACCTGTTATAGAAAATGAAATTACTGAATCTAAAACAAAGACTGACTCCAATGATCCTGAAACCATTTTTAATCTAAGACCTGAAATGCGCGAGGATGATAAAGAAATTATAAAATTTATTTCTGAAAATGGTGGACAAGTTTTAGAAAGTGATCTTAGAAAAAAATTCCTTCAACCAAGAACTACCATGTGGAGAGCAGTTAAACGACTAGAAAGACAAGGAGTAATTGAAATTGTAAAAAAAGACTTGCAAAATCTTGTTAAACTAAAAAAAGAATTGGAGGAAGAAGAATGAAAACTATAGCAACTTTTGGATTATTCATTTTAGTTGCTAGTATGGTTCTTGGAGGGGCTACAAGCAATGTTTATGCCCAAGATGATTCAACAATCCTCCTAAAACTTGCAAAACGTGCACAAAACCAAGTTCAAAATCAAATTTCTTCTGAATCTCCAGATAAAATAAAAAGATTATTTGAAGAAGGAGTTCAAAATGTCAATTCACTTGAAAAGGCAATTAGAAATAATGATGTTGATTCTGCAAAAAAACATTTTCTTACTGCAATGAAGATTTTTACTCAAATTTCTAGACAATCAACAGAATCAGATGTTCCCACCAAAGAATCAACATCAGAAGTTGCAGCAAAAACAGCATCGGATTCTGCAAGATCAACTGTCAAAGATCCATCAAATGATATTCAAAGATTACAAGTTTATGTAAATAGTCTAAAAACAATTGCTAAAAAATACAATGTCTCAATTGACTTTTCTGAGCTTGATGAATTATTTAGATTATCTAAACAACAAATCAAAGATAATCAATTTACTTTAGCATTAGATACACTTCAGAAAATCAAAGAAATCATTGTAGAAATTAATAAAGAAATTCGTGATGAAGCATCAAAACAAGAGTCTCAACGTGCTAAAGAATATGCTCAAAAATATCTAGAGCAATTAGATAGATTAATTGAAAATGCCAAAAACCAGGGCGTATCTGATGAAATAATCAAAAAATTAGAAAATGCCCGAGAAAATCTCTCATCAGCAAATAATCCAAATGATATAATCAAAGAAATTAGAGAAATCTTGTCAATAAAGAAACAGTTTGAACTAACAAAAAATGATAGACTTGAATCTAGAGTATTGCAAGTTGAAAAAACCATGTCTCGATTATCTCAAATGGATGGAGTAGATCAGGATGATTTAGCTAATGCTAAAGATACACTTCAAAGCATTAAACGTCATTTGTATGATGGAGAATTTGATACTGCCAATGAACTTTTGAGAGATTTGGCAAAACAATTACAAGAAATCAAAAATTCTCTTTGATGCCCATCATAAACTTCATATACATTTTCTAAACAGCATTGAACATGGCTTCTAAAGCAATCATAGTTGGAGTAGGTATCCCTATGATTGTTGTTGGTGCTTTAATGGCTTGGTTATGGGCTCCATTAGAAGGAATTTACCAAAATCAAGTGGAACTTGTTGGAAGCACTATTGGAATCTTGGGAGTGGTGTTTTTCATCTCTGGATTATTTTATACCAAGGAACCTGTAATGCATTAGAAACTCATTGAATAAATAATGAAAAAAATTATGATTATTACTTGAAAGTAAGATTATTTGAGATATTTACATCAGTTGAAGGTGAAGGAATTCTTTATGGAACAAAGACTCTTTTTGTAAGACTTGCAGGATGTCCTTTCACTTGTTTTTATTGTGACACTAAAGAATCCCTTCCACTTGACTCTGGAACAGAATATACAATTGAAGAAGCAAATCAACTAATTGATACTAATCTTAAAAGCCAAACTTACAAAGTAAATTTTACCGGTGGTGATCCACTTATTCAACATCAAGCAGTAGCATTACTTGCAAAACATATCCAAGACAAAAAAATCCCCACATATCTTGAATCATCATGTTTTGACATTGATAGATTCAATCATGTGTTACCATTTATTGATATTGTCAAAATTGAATTTAAAACAAAAGACTCTGATTTTGTAGATTCTAAACATTATAAAAAATTAATTGCCCATACAATGAAATGTCTTGAATCATCTATCCAAGCAAAAAAAATAATTTATATCAAAATTGTTGTTAGCTCTAAAACTAAGTTATATGAATTTAAAGAATTAGTAAATCAAATTTTTGAGATTATTTCTAAAGACGATATAGATGGATTTATCATTCAACCAACATATGGTGTTTCTGAACCGTCATTGGAACTTTTATTGAATTTGTATGATATTGTATATCCACATTATATTGATGTCAAAGTAGTTCCTCAATTACACAAATTCATTGGAGCTCCATAATATTAGCACCTGACTAAAAATCTAATTAGGTTCAAATACTAGAAAAATTCTGTGAAAATGTACATGGACAAAGAACGTGTAAAAAAACTCGTAAGAGAATTAATTATTGAAATTGGTGAGGATCCTACACGTGAAGGTTTACGAGAAACTCCAGATAGAATTGCAAGCATGTACAAAGAAATCTTTGGAGGATATGACTCTGATTCAGAATTATCTGTACAATTCTCAGAGGATTCTGATGTAGTAATTGCACGCGATATTCAATTTTATTCAATGTGCGAGCACCACATGTTACCATTTTTTGGAAAAATTCACATTGCTTATTCCCCAAATGGAAGAGTTTTTGGAATTTCAAAACTTGTTAGATTAGTTGAAAAATATTCAAAGAGGCTCCAAATTCAGGAACGACTTACCAAAAATATTGCAGATGAATTATACGCTCAAGGCGTAAAAGGCGTTGTTGTTTTAGCTGATGCAGAACATCTCTGCATGAAAATGCGTGGTGTTAGAAACGATGCAACACTTTCATCATCAGCATTTAGAGGAATTTATGAGAAAAAAGAAGAAAAAGAAGGAATAATGACACTCATTAGAAAACGTGCCTCAGACTCTTCTTTCTAGGCTATACTGAAAAATTAAATAATCAACATTTTTGATGAACATCATGGGAGCAAATCCATACGTCCATATTCCAAAAGAATCTTGGCCCAGTTGGACATGGTATGCAATTGAGTTTGGAATTGTTATAGCAATCTCTATGCTAGTATCTAGAGAAATCACTAACTCAATTGAAAATCTTACTCCTGAGGTACAAAATTATGTATTCATGGGAATTGTTGGATTGATCTTCTTAGCTTGGTATATTGGAATAAGAGGTTTTATTCTAAAAAAGAAAATTCTTCGAAACAAATACTAGCATTATTTAAGATATTTTGTTTTGTCAATGATACCTGCTTTTTCAAATGCAATTTTTCTATTATTACAAGATTCACAAATCCCACAATGATATTTTTTATTTGAATAACAACTCCAAGTTTTAAAAATAGAATCTCCCAATACATTCATTCCTGATTTTAATAAATCACTTTTTGATAATCCTTTACGATAAGGAGACCAAATCTCTATATTTTCTCGTAATTTTGATTTAATTCCATCTATCTCACCTTGATTAAATGCAGCTTCAAGTTTTTCTGCAAAAATTGGTCTACAGTCAGGATAATGCTGATCTCCTGTATGTGCTCCATATACAACTAGTTCTGCATTAAGTGTAAAAGCCCAAGCAGATGCAATTGATAGAAATACAGCATTTCTAATTGGAACTACTATTGAATACTCAAATTTGCTTGGAATTTTCTTTTTTGAACTTGTCAAAACATTAGAATCCCCATACAATTCTTTCATAAAGCCAATATCGATTATTTTATGCTGTTTTAATCCAAGTTTTTTTGCAAAAGATTTTGCTACTGTAATTTCATTATTTGCTTTTTGTCCGTATGAGAATGTAATTCCATATAACTCATATTTTGATTTCAAAAATGAAACTGCACAAACAGAATCTATTCCTCCACTAAACACTATTACCGCTTTTTTCATATTCCTTCAAAATCATTTTTTCTTATCTGCTGCACCTTTACTTGGTTTACAAATTATTGTTTGACATTTAATATTTGCAGATGCAAATCCTTTAGACATTGCCAAACTAATCTTTTTCAAATTAGCAGATTTTTGTGAAAATGCAATTATTGAAGGTCCTGCACCACTAATTGTGACACCTAATGCACCTGCTTTTAGAGCATTTTGCTTTACGTTAGCATAACCTGGAATCATGTGCTGTCTTGCTGGTTCAACTATAACATCTTTAATTGAATTGCCTATCAACTCTGGATCTTTTCTCATAAATCCTGCAACAATTGCAGATGCATTTGATATGTTCAAAACACTATCAGTTAACTTCACTTTCTTTGGAATTACTCCTCTTGACACTTTGGTTTTCTTTTTTGGAACATCAAGTTTTGGGACTGCAACACACATTCGAAGATTAATTGGTGGATCTATTCGAATTACATCTAAAGGATTAGTCTTTACAATGACAAATCCTCCTAGAACTGAAGCTGCAACATTATCATAATGAATTGTTCCAGCACTGGCTTTTTCACCAAAACCTGCAAATTCTACCAAACTGTTTCCATCAAGTCTGAGTCCAAATAATTTATCAAATGCTACTGCAGTTGCTGCTGCTGACGCAGCACTACTACCCATCCCAAATCCTGCAGGAACTCCTTTTTTTATTTTAATTTCAATTCCGCTTTTAATTTGGAATCTTTTTTTCATATTTTTTACGACCAATCCTGCAGTATTGTTTTCAGGATTTGTAGGAATTCTGTCTTCAGTAATTATTGTAATCCCACTTTTAGTTTTGGTTAGTGTTATTTCATCATAAAATGCGTCTATTGCCAATCCAAATACATCAAATCCCGGCCCTAAATTAGCAGTAGATGAGGGTGCTTTTACAGAAATCGATTTCATTAATCTTCTACCTCCTCACCCAAATTAAGAATTCTGCTCAAAGCACCTTCAAGATTTACTAGTCCCTCTCCTGTTACATTAGAAATTGGAATCAATCCCTGTGCAAATCCTCCTAGATTCAAACCTCGTAAAATGTTTGTTGTCAATGAATAGGTATCTCCATCTGCTTCTTTAGAAATTGCATTCTCTAATGTATTCAAATTTGTCGACCATTGTAGTATTTCTTTTAACTTGTCCTCAATAAGATCTGTTTTAGTTACTACATTGATTGTAGGCAAATTCAAACGTAATCTAATTGAAGTTGCAAGAAGCGCAATTGAAACAAAATTAACTGGAGTAGTGATTAATGCACCATCAAAAAGAAAAATATTTGTTTTTTCATCTGATGAAATATTTTCTACAAGAAACCGTCCACTAGAACGATATGCAAATAATTCAATTTGACCAGGAGTATCAACAATAAGGTAATCTGGATTTATTCTATTAACTTCATTTTGAATATCATCAATTTTTGCTGCAATCAAATCATTTGCCATTATCATAGCACCATTTGGACCAAGATCATATTGATGCATTATAGATACAATGTCTACATAATCTCTAACATCAACATCACAAGTATATGGCATACTTTCTACTCCTGGATCTAAATTCAAGACAGCTACAAAAGCTCCATTTTTTGTATAATAATCATATAATTTTGATGTGAGTAATGATTTTCCAGAACCAGCTGTACCAGAAATAAAAATAGTTTTCAAACCTGTCTGATTCTTTATTTGCTTATATTTCAAACTAACTTGATTATCTAATTTTTCTCATAAATTCCAAATTGGCATTAAAAAATTCAATAAAATTTCACATTCTCTTTATCTGATTCTATTTCATTTGATTTATGATTAAAAGCATTCTGAAAAAGAAAATTATCTTAAAGATTTAATGATAAAACTACGAGAAAGAAATCTATCTAATTTTGATGTGTTGGATTCATTATTTGCAGAACTAAAACAAGAATTTCAAAACCAACAAAAACATCAATCAAATCATTTTTTCGTGCCTAATTTTAGATGTGTATTTTTTGATGACTAGGCACTTACTCAACTTTCATATTTGATTCCTCAAAAAAAATTATCAAATGAACTGGAGACTTGTTGCTATTCCTATTACCTTAATTCCTATTTTTATTATTGCTATTCAATTTGATATCCAATTAGATGACGTCTTAGCAATTGGAATTTTTCCATTTGTTGGTGCAGTTACTGCAATGATGATCAAATTAGGTTTACAGGGAATCAAATTTGCATATATTACAAGAAAATATCTTGGAAATCTTGATTCATTTTTCAAATTAGTAGGTGTCAGAGTTGGAAGTGAATTTATCAAGTTTACAACTCCTATGTTTGTTGGAGCAGAATTTGTTGTAATCTATTATTTGCATAAGAAAGGAGTTAATCCAGCAAAAGCGGCATGGATTGCAATTATGGATATTGTAACTGAAGTATTTGCCGCAGGTTTGTTATCTATAATGGCAGGAATTATTGCATTGTTAAATGGTGCATACGTAGTTGCAGCTGTTATTTTAGCTACTAGCATTATTATTACATCTTTGTGGATGGTTATGTTCTTTCTTTCATCAAAGCATACATTCCAAGTTCCAAAAATATTAGATAATCTTGCAAAAAGATTTGGAAAAGAGAAAGGTGCAAAAGCCATTGATAAAACAAACATTTGGATGGAAGAAGTATGTACTATGAGTAGAGAGAATCTAAAAACCCCTGAGTCTAAAAAAATCTTTACACTTTCCTTCTTGTTTTCACTTACATCTTGGTCATTTTATGGAATTTCATTTATGATCATTGTAATGGGAACTGGCTATGTCATTAGTGCATTTGATTCTATCATGGCAGTTATGGGTGCAAATGCAATTGGAAACTTGCCAATTACTATAGGTGGTTCTGGTTTGGCTGAGTTTGGAATTGTTGCATATCTAAATAACTTAGATCCTTTTGCGTTTGAAATTCCTGAAGGAATTGTTGCTTGGGATGCAGTTATTGGTTGGCGAATTGCAACATATTACGTACCAATTGTGATTACCTGGTTACTTTTAGTAAAATTAGCCTTGAGTAAAATATCTAAATGATCTACCATATAGAAACCACTTTATCTTTAAACGATTTTTTTTGATTTGTGAATTTCAAAAACAAAGTAGTTCTAATTACTGGTGCATCATCTGGAATTGGTAAAGAAACTGCAATAGAATTTGCTAAACTAGGCACTAACATTATTTTAGTTGCAAGAAGAAAAGATAAACTTGAACAAATTGCAAATGAATTAAAAAAATTTCATATATCTACACTAGTTTATCCATGTGATGTTTCAAAAAAAGATCAAGTACAAGAAATGTCAAAAACAGTCTTAGAAAAATTTGATTCTATTGACATTCTGGTAAATAATGCTGGATTTGCAATATATGGCTCTGTTTCTGATCTTTCGATTCATGATATAGAATCCCAAATGAAAACAAATTATTTTGGTATGATTTATTGTATCAAAAATTTTCTTCCATCAATGTTAAAGAAAAAATCTGGTCATATAGTAAATGTTGCATCTGTTGCAGCAAGTTTTGGTTTACCTGGAATTGCTTCATATTGTGCATCCAAATTTGCAATGTTAGGATTTTCAGAAGGTCTTAAGCATGAACTAAAAGATACTGGAGTAGGAATTACAGTTGTAAGTCCAATAATGGTCAGAACTAACTTTTTTAATCATTCTTCATTTGAAAAAATGCCAAAATATTCTCCTACATCACTTGATCCTAAAACTGTTGCAAAAGCAATTCTCAAAGCTGCAAATTCTTCAAGATTAGAAATTGTTGTTCCATCAGTGGTACGTGGAGCAATATGGATGAAAAGTATATTTCCTTTTTTTATAAATCCGATATTAGGAAAATCCTTCAAAAAGCAGCTGGACTCTACAAAATAGAACTAAGTTTACTCTTCCAAGTCGTCGTCTGCAGATTCACTTGAGCCTACATCTAGTAATTCTAATGATTTTAATTCAAACTGATAAATTGCATTCATTTCAATTTCTTTTTCTTTTTCTAGGTATTCTGAAACTTTTTTGCTTAATGGTGCTTTATGCTGATCAAAAGTAAATTCATACACAACTCCTTTCTCTAAATCTCCAATTTTGATCTTTTTAGATAAATCCATTGTAACTATGTGTCTTCCATCCTCAACTGGATCGTACAGTTGTGTGTCTATTTTATTATCTTCATTATACATTTCTAAAACATACCCTGTTTTTTTCATCTGTTTTGGTTTCTCAAATTTTGCATTTTGGATTTCATCTGTAACCCAATCAGGAATATCATCTTCTTTCTTTTTTACCATACTAAACTCACTCTAGCTTTCTGCTTTTTCTTTTTTACTTTTTTGCCACCAATCTAAATAATCATCATGTTTGTCATCACGTGTTTTTTCTTTTTGATTTAGTTTGTATCTGATATCAGATACTTGCTCTCTTGTTGCGTATAATCCACATCTTTTACAAATGAAATGCTTTGTCGCAGAATCCATTTTCATTGGAATTTCAATTTCATCAAATAATTTGTATAAATCATCCCTTCCTCTGTCTTCTTCTGGAGTTTCTGCTTCATACTTTGCTTGAATCTTCTTCTTCTCTCTTGATGTACATTCTGGACAGTTAGGCACTGCTGATTTTGCTTAATTTTTTCCATAAAAGCGTTCCCACATTCTTTGTAGATCGATATTCATCTGACACGCGGATTTTTTCATCATCCCTTTCGGTCCGTTCGCCCATCGAAATCCCGCGTGCCAGATATGCAAAATTCTTAAAATAATCTATTATCTCTTTTCTTCTAATGTTTGAGCAGCAATCTTTGCTGAATTTTCTGCTCCTTTAGGAACAAAATTTTTTGAAAATTCATTCAATTTTTCCTCAAATTCTTCATAATTCTTCTTAATTTTGGATATTGCATTGATTACTTGAGTGGTTTTTGTGGCGAGTATTCCTAAATTCTTATCTTGTGCCCATAAGATATTGTTTGTATGTTCATCATAAATGGGAATTCCAATAATTGGCTTTGATTTTCCACCCATTATTTCACCCATTACAGTATGTGAACCATTGACAACTGCATATTTACATAAATTTAGAATTGTATCTTTTTCATGCTCTGAAAGAAAACCGATATCTATTTGTATCCAATCTATTTTTTTATCTAGTGCTTCTGAAATTGAATATTTCTTACCATTTTTTCCTGTTACAGAATCTATGTTTGATTCATTTCTTGCATGTGAAATAATTCTTTTTTCATTTCTCATGTCATCATGGTGAAATACTTTTTCATATCTCTGGCCAGTTCCATCATTTGTAGATTTGTTTCCGGTCCTCATCCAATACCCAAATTCATTATTTTCTACTAATTTTTCAAGATCTGTCTTATCTTCATTTCTAATTTGTTTACTAGTGAAATGACCTACATAGATAACTTTCTTTTTAACTTCTTTTATAAAATTTAGATTGTATTCACACATTGTATAAGGAGGTGGAGAATCTGCAACAAGAATTTTTGTTGCTTTTGCAATTTGTTTTGCTACAAAAATTAATGATGGATAAAGATACGCTCTCGAATTGTATAGTTTTGGTCTAAATTGATTTGTTACAAATAAACTTGGAATGTTTCGATTTTTTGCCAAAATATTAGACCCCATGTCTCCATCATTAATTACCAAATCAAATTTTTCCTTGTTGTAGAGTTTTCTTTCATCTCTCAAATAATTTGCAATTTGTCTTACTAATGGTGGGTTTTTTGAAATTGGTAATAACAAATTCATCAAAGACATTGTAACACTTGGACCAAATTTTCCATCAATTGGAGTAGGCATCAATATCTCATGAATTTTCTCTTTTTGGTCTGGAAATTTTTTTAATAATTTTTCATAAACATGATCCTTACTTGAAAAATGAATTTCAAATTTTTCATTAATATAATCTCCTAGTACCTCGTTTAGCCTCATCATTCTAGAATAATGACCACTTCCCCATGGATAGATGAATTCTCCTATTTTGAGCACAATATGGAACCAATTATGCCGTTTAAATTCTCAGTGATTCTCTTCAAATGAATCTAAAATATCATGAACATTGTTAGGTCCTACCTTAACTGAAATCTTTTTCTTTGTTTTAAGGGCACTCTCTACTTCTTTTTTTGCGTAAATTGGAACTTCATTAGAAGTGATAGAGACTATATTTTCTAGTTTTTTGAGATTCCTTTCCAATCCTATCTCTTTTGCATCATTAAACAAACTAGAATCTACTCCAGCAAGTGGTACTATTGGAATTTTCTTTTTTTCAAATATACGTATTAATGAATTATCAATAAAGTTTGAAGAAAATATCAAGGATGATAATGCTATTGACACACGACTGTTTGAATACTTCAACATTATCTCTAAAATTGAATTTACATAAATCAAATAATTTTTAATTCCAGTAGGTTTGATTTTTATCTCAAAGAATTCTAATTCAACATTATCTTGTGCAAGTCTTGGTAGAATTTGATTTATAATTTTAGTTAGATTCATCAATTCTGATTTTTGTCTATAACAAACAATTATCTTTACATCATTTCCTTGTTTAATGGTTTCAAAACATGAGACCGCAGATAATTCATCATATATTGCACAAATTGTTTTCTGATTTTGTAATTCATATGGAATACCGCCATTGCCTTTATCTGAGAAAATACAGATATATGCATAGTTTTTTGTTAAATATGAATACAATAATTTATCATAATTCTCATCTGTTCCAGGATGAGCTCCAAGATTTTGTTTCTTTTCAATAATATTTGACGTGGCAGCAATTTCAACATCTTTAGTAAGAAATCCTTTTGATGTTCCTTCAACTTTTACTAGAAATCTTTCTCCTTTTAGAAGTAGATTTCCACCTGTAGATGTAATTTCTGAAATAATACTTTGAAAATCATTTTTAATCTGTCTTGCAATTGCTATTTTTTCAATTCCAAATAATAGATTGATAGCAGATGATGCAAATACAGGATCATTTGCATCAACTAGAATTATATCCCCATCACGCTTGACTGACTTGAATTGTTGATTTTTTATCTTAAGAATTTTTTTAATATTTGTAATTAGTTGTGGAATTTTATTTTTTGAAAAAATAGTTGGGAAAACTACTACATATGATATTTCATCCATATTTTCTAAATTGAAATCTACTTGTTTATAATTTAGGATAAAATTTCGGGTAATCAATATAAAACAAATACTTTATGGAAAAATGTGGTACAATTTACACAAGAACAAGTAGATGATTTAAACTCTAAAATTAACACAACACAGGAAGCACTTCAGTGGGTTTCTGATAATCTTCATCCCAAGGTTGCAAAAGCTTCTAGCTTTGGTGCAGAAGATGCTGTAGTAATGGATATCATGCTAAAAATTAATCCAAAATTTCGATTCTTTACATTAGATACTGGAAGACTGCCACAAGAAACCTATGACATAATAGATATTGTAAGTAAAAAATACAATATTTCAATTGAAGTTCTCTTTCCTGATACAAAAGAAGTAGAAGACATGGTTAAAGAAAAAGGAATGAATCTATTCTATGAAAGTATAGAGAATAGGAAACTGTGTTGTGATATTCGTAAAGTTCATCCAATGAATAAAATGCTAAAAACTTTGGATGGTTGGATTACAGGATTGAGACGAGAGCAGACCAAAAATCGAGAAAATGTAACAATGTTTCAACTAGATAATGGACATGGTGGAATTCTAAAAATTAATCCAATAATTGATTGGACATGGGATCAAATTCAAGAATATATCAAAAAGAATAATCTACCATACAACAGTCTTCTTGACAAAGGCTATCCTAGTATTGGCTGTGAGCCTTGTACTAGAGCAATAAAGCCTGGAGAAGATATTCGTGCAGGAAGATGGTGGTGGGAACAGGGAGGAAATAAAGAGTGTGGCCTTCATATAGACCCTGAATAGTGGAATAAACATGTCAGAAAATAACTCAATTAAACCGCATGGTGGAATTCTAGTAAACAGAATCGCCAAGGTTGATCCAACTGGACTGTTCTCAATTACAATTACAGAAGATCTTGCAAATGATGTTGAAAATATTGCAGATGGAATATTTAGTCCACTTGAGGGATTTTTGGGACAACAAGACTTTGAAAGTGTTGTTTCACGAGGAAGACTGACAAATGATTTAGCTTGGACCATTCCAATTGTACTTGATGTTGATGAACAAACCGCATCTAAAATGAAAGAATCAAAAGATGTATTGTTAAAAAATCCAGATGGAGTCGGAGTTGCAGTTTTACATGTTGATGAAACATATTCTTTTGATAAAGAAAAAACTGTTCGGGGAGTATACGGAACAAATGATAACTCTCATCCAGGTGTTGCAAAGACAATGTCAATGCAGAATTACTTGATAGGAGGAAAGATTGACTATATTCAAAGACCAACTGATACTGAAATTAGGAAAAATAGACTAACACCAAATCAGACACGAGAAGCATTTACCAAAGTAGGATGGAAGACAATTTGTGCATTTCAAACAAGAAACCCTCCACATGTTGCACATGAGATGCTACAAAAGACATCAATTACTACACGGGATGGAGTATTTGTCAATCCAATTATTGGCAAGAAAAAGTCAGGCGACTTTGTTGATGAAGTTATTATAAAATGCTATGAAACCATGATAAAATTATACTATCCAGAAAACAGATGTATGCTTGGAACTCTACACACTGAAATGAAATATGCTGGTCCAAAAGAGGCAATTCATCATGCAATTATGAGACAAAATTATGGATGTACACATATCATTATTGGACGAGACCATGCGGGTGTTGGGACATTTTATGATCCTTTTGCTGCACAAAAAATCTTTGATGACTATCCAGAACTGGAAATTACTCCAGTGTTTTTCCCACCATTCTTCTATTGTAAGAAATGTCTTACATATACAACTCCTAAAGCATGTCCACATGGTGATGATGACAAAGAGCAAATCAGTGGAACTAAACTAAGAGAGATGATTCAAAATGGTCAAGCACCTTCTGAATTTATTCTAAGACCAGAAGTAGCTAAAGTAATTTTAAATCATCCAAAACCATTTGTTGATTAGATTTTTATTCAATCAAACTTGTTTCTGCTTGTGAAGTATCTGTTTGCAGTATTGTTTTTAGGACTTCTCATCACTCCCGCATTTGCCCAAGAAGTAAAAAACCCGTCACTGCTCATTGATACAATAGAGATTCCTGCAGATGAGTTCAACAGAGTCTTGCGAGATGCGCCAATAGTATCCCTTGATGACGTTCATGCCGTTAGCTGGCAGGTGACAATTGATAACAATCTGCTATATGCAAATCCAAACGGAAACGCAGTTCTCAGAATATATGATGAGGAGACTCACGATGAATTTGTCGAAGTTGGCATGGGACCTCAGCCTGACAACAAGTTTTGGGTTGCAGTCCAAACTCCAAAAGAAGGATACGTCGTAGTTCACAGTGCTCAGGACAGGGGCTGGTACCCGCAAGCCAAGTCCATCGTATCATTTACTGACAGGGCAGGACTTACCGTGAATAATGGGGCAAGAATTGTAGTTACCAATTTGGATATTGGCACGTTTGCAATCGATTCGTATTCAGTACATGGGATGGAGGGCTCCACTGATCCTCCGGCAGTTAACTCTGGGAGCATGACTATAGAAATTCTTTCAGGCGATCCTGCAAAGAATGTGTTTGCACTGTTTCCATTTTACATAGCAGCAGGTGTTGGAATAATAGTCGGAGTGTTGTTTCTAACTAAGAAGCGTTCTTAGTTTTGTAATATTTGCAGCTTTTTTTAATCTTACAGACATCACACATTGGAGAAATAGGCTTGCAAATATTTTGGCCATACATTACAAATGTATCATTAATATCAATCCAGTACTTTTTTTGAATTTTCTTCATTAATTCTTGTTCTGTATCTTCAGGATTTTTAGTATCGACTAATCCTAATCTGTTTGAGATTCTATGAACATGAATATCTACTGGAATTGCAGGCTTTTCAAATGCATACACTAGTACACAGTTAGCAGTCTTTCTTCCAACTCCTGGAAGCTGAACCAAAGTATCCAGATCATCTGGAACCATTCCTTTGTATTTTTTGTCAATAATCTTTGCAACCTCGATTATTCTTTTTGATTTTACATGATAGAATCCAATTGATTTTATAATTTTCTCTACGTCTTTTATCTTCGCTTTTGCAAGTTCCTTTGGATTTTTGTATTTTAAGAATAATGCTTTTACTGCTTTTGTTGTAGCTTCATCTTTAGTTCTAGCAGAAAGTATTGTTCCAATTAAAATACTAAAAGGACCAGTTTCTGCATCATGAAGATCTTGTAATGCTGTAATTCTTGGTGGCTTTACAGAATTCATTGTCTCAGTCATTCCACGAAGAATTTTTTCCATTTTCAACAAAGATCTACGTACAAGTATTATAACTGTAATAACAAAGATTTCCATTGGAACTAACTAGAGACGAAGAATCTGCACTAAAAGGCGAACAAGGAGAAATTATGCAGATGGCATATAGAATTTTAGTTGCAACAGGCGAGGCAACTGATGCTGAGAAATTAATCCCAATCGAATGGGCTCATCTTTCTGGTGTAAATTATAACACAATTGGTGATGCAGGCGAAGAGTTTCTCTCTAATATTAGCAAAAATGCGAGAGTTTCAGTAAAAACAACTCTTAATCCAATGGGGTTTGATATTGACAATGTTGCAAACTATGGATTAGATGAAAATTTTATCTCAAAGCAACTGTCTATTAGACATTCATATGAAACAATGGGTGTAGTTCCTTCATTTTCATGCATTCCTTATGAAATTTTTGATATTCCAAAAAAAACACAGTAGCATTTGCAGAATCTAATGCTGCAATTCATGCAAACTCTTATGATAATCTAAAAACAAACAAAGAAAGTGCATTTAGTGCACTTGCAAGTGCAATAGTTGGAAAAAGTCCTTACTCTTCAATAAGAAAAGATGATACTCCAAACATTACAATTAACATGAAAAAAAATCCAAATGAACATATGGAGGATTTTTTGCAGGAAAAGTTGGAGATACATCTGTAAATATCTCTGGTCTTGCAGAGATGGATAAAAGACAACGCAAAGCAATGTGTTGGAATGGGCACATCAGGAACCTGCGCTAAATTATTTTTGGTGATGGCGATTCTAATTGTGAAAAAATAGATTTTGATGAAAAAGATATGCGAAATGTTCATGATGAGCTAAATACTGCAGAAAAAGGTGATTTGATTACACTTGGTAGTCCGCAATTAGGTTTAGATGAGATATCTGATCTTACAAGTATGCTAAAAGGTAAATCATTTCAAAAGAGATGTATGATTTTTTGTCCTAGAACTGTAAAGGACCAAGCAAAAAAAATTGGATACACAACAGAACTTGAACGTGCAGGATGTGAAATTCTTTCTGATTGTTGTACGTGTTTAACACCTTTGATAAATAAAGAAAATGTTGATTCAGTCACTACAAATAGTATCAAGGGTGCATTTTATCTTAAAAATTCTAATGGTGTAGATGTAAATCTAAAATCCTTATCACAAATAGTTCAAGATGAAACAAGATGAACAAAATTCTAGTTGCAGGACAAGTTCAAGGAATTGTTTTAAAATCTGAAAATCCAATTAATTTTCTAGGAACTGTTGATAAAAAAACAGGAATTATCAGCGATAACAATCATGATCTTTTTGGAAAATCAATAAAAGATGTAATTCTTGTATTTCCTTCAGGAGTAGGTAGTAGCGTTGGTGCCTATACAATTTATTCAATAAAATCAAACAATTCTGCACCTCTTGCAATGATATGTCTAAAAGCAGATCTTACAGTAGCAACTGGATGTGCATTAGCAAATATTCCATTAATTACAATTTCAGATGAAGAATTCAATTCTATTAAAAATGGAATGAAAATATCCCTTGATACCGAGTCTTCTAATCTAATTCAGTATCAGTAAACTTTTCAATTTCTAAATCTCCAATACTAACTTCTTTAATCTGACTTTTACCAGATGGTAAGACACGTACAAATTCATCAAGATTGATTTTCCTTGTTATGTCTTCATGCATTTTTAAAAACTCTATTCGTAATTTTTTTGCAACATCAACCAATTCTAATCCATGTGGTTCAATTATTGCATAACAAATAGAATTTTTTTTAATTGGCTCTGGCGGACCACATGTTAAGACATAATCTTCATCTTGTGGTATGATTCCAACTGCAAGTTTGAGTGTATCTGATTTGATAAAATTTCTTTGTCCCTCAATTGTAAAGGAACCTTTTGGTAGAAATTCTCCACTTGGAGCAGATTTTTTTACTTGTTCTGGTTTTACCCAAAAAGCACTAACACCGTACATTCCTTCTTTCCATGCACGACTAAAACAAACAGTGGCATGTGCAACTTCATTCATACTTCTATCTGGTGCATTTTCTGCTTCTTTTAGAATGAAAAATGGCGAACCAAAAATATCACCATGAAATATTTTATCATTTTTTACTAAATGCTTTCTAACTACAGCAGAATTTGATGCAGCATCTCTTCCACCAATTGCAAGTAAACCGTCAGATGTGAAAAACCATCTATATCTTTCATACCAATTTTTCTTTCTAATTTCTGAAATCATAGTTATGTCTTTTTCAGATTCTGTTTTGTTTTGTAATTTTTCTAGCTTTTCATTGTTTTTTCTTTGATTTCTTGAATTGATTTTATTGCACCTGATTGTTTTTTTGCTTCATTAAATAATACAGATGCAATTGATTGAAGTGGTGCTTTAGTGTTGATCTTTATTTTTTCATCTTGAATCACAATTAATGGAATTCCTTTTTCTGTGATTAATTTTGCATTGTGTTCTGCTAAAATCTCTTGAGCAGAATTATCTTCTATTGATATAATTCCACGTGAAACCATTTCAAAAAGAGAATTTGCTACATTTGTGATGTTTTTTGATCTTTCCTTGACTGTTTCAATTGCTTTTTCTTGCTCCAAAATCTGAGTTTGGAGTTCTTTAATTTTTTTATCAGGACCACTTGATTGAATTGATTTTCCTTTTTCAACTATATTTTGAGTAAAAACAGTATCCAATCCTTCTATGAAACTATTAGCTTTTGTTACTTCACCATCTAATTTTCCTAATCTTATTGGAAGAACTTCAACTTTTTCATTTCTAACAATAACTGGTTCATGATTTCCTGATACTATATCTGAAACAATTTTTTTTGTAGTATCAAAAATTTGCCTAATCTCTTCGGATGTTAACAGATTACCTATTTTTTTTCCATCAACATTTGCAATTTCAAATACTCCTTCGACATATTTTTTTGGCAAACCCAAAGTTCGACCAAACCATTTTGCTGAAACCAAGTCTGTTGTTTTAAGATCCTCAAAATCTGATTCTGATATATTAAAAATATCTAACCCACTTATTGGTGGTTGTACATATTCCAATCCTACACTAAGCTTTCTATGTCTAACTTCTATTGAATGCTGTAGTGCTAGAATCTTCATATCATTATTACAAAGTAGTATATTTCCATCTCCAAAAAATTCTCCCACTAGAACAAATTCTTTTCCAAATCCTTCAAATGTAAAGTATGCAATTCTTTCTGCACCAATTTGTTCTATTTTTTTTAATTTTAATCTGAGAAGATCACTTCGTAATCTTTTGAGTAATCTGTTCGGTTCTATCTGATCAATTTTTACTTTAGTTAGCCAAACCCCTGATGTTGAAATCATCATGAATAGATCACTTTTCTCAGTATGGTGAAGCTTGAAGAGAATACTGTCTTTTGTAACACCGTAAATGTTACTGATATAGTAGTCTTGAACTTGCTCTGAAATTTGATTTACCAAGTATCGTAGTTCTATTCCTGATAACGTCATGAATATGATATTTTATATCTAAAATTATACCCTTGCTATGACGTGCTCAATCTTTGACCAAAGATATTAAACATGGTTTGCCTGAGTCACGCTAGAAATTTACTTTGGCAAAATTCAAAAAGAAAAAATATGAGCCTACTACTGGACCTGATGATTCAAAAAAAGAATCAGGAAAAGAGAATTCAGTTGATATTCCTGAAACAGAAAAATCTGAGCCTATTCCTAATACTCCATCAACTGATCCACCAGTTAGTGTCGCTGAGAAAAGTGAAAAAGATAGAAAATTAAACAAATTATTTTGGATGCGTGTGGTCTTGGCAGTAATAGCAGGTACTGCTGCAACTTTTATCTTTGAAGATATTGAAGGTGAAGATCGAAGATGGGCATCAATTGCATTTATGATTATAGTGTTTTTTGGAACAATTATAGTTGCAAAAGGAATGAAAATGCAACTACCATCTTCAGATAGAAAGAAAATAGTTACACAAGCTATTGGAAGCTATGTCTTTTTGTACTTGTTTACTTGGATTGTAACTTATACACTAGTTCATGCAGGAAGTATTTCTAGTGGAATTAATATCTAAAAACAAATGACGATTGCATATGTGGAATTACAAATCACCTGGAATTCCTGATGAATATTTTGAGAGAACAGAAAATGTTCCAATCACAAAAGAAGAAGTAAGAACCATTCAAATTAGCAAAGCTCGATTAAAACCAGGTCAAACTGTTTATGATATAGGTTGTGGAAGTGGCTCTATTTCTATTGAAGCTGGATTTCAAATTGAATCGTCAGGTAAAGTATTGGCAATTGATCATGATGAGAATGCAATAGAATTAACAAAAAAGAATATCCAAAAGTTTGGTCTTTCAAATATTTCAGTAATCTTTGGAGATGCAAAAGAAAAGATACAAGACCTTGAAGAAGCTGATGTTATATTTATTGGAGGAACAGGCGGTGATACAAAAGACATAGTTGAACTCTCTGAGAATAAACTAAAGTCAGGTGGTAGAATTGTAATTGGCATAATACTAATTGAGACACTTTATTCAGTTTTGCAAATTTTAGATAAATTACAGTTTGAATCTATGGATATTACTCAAGTAACTATATCGAAGAGTAGAAAGACTAGTACTGGAACCATGATGCTTGCAAGAAATCCTGTAACTATAATTTCTGCCACCAGAGTCTAATCTAGATATTTAATTGGGAACAAAGTCAGATTTTTTATGCCTAGATTAATTGGAATTGGAGTGGGTCCAGGAGATCCAGAATTACTTACAGTAAAGGCAGTAAATGCCATAAATGACGCTGATATTATCATGTGTCCAGCTTCCAAAGAAGACAGACCCAGCATTGCATTGTCAGTAGTTTCCCCTTTAATTGATAAATCAAAAAATCAAAAAATTGTAAAGCTAATATTTCCAATGACTAAAGACAAAGATGTTCTGGAGGAGACATGGAAAAAAAATGCAAAGATAATGGCAGAAACTGTCTTATCTGGAAAAAATGTAGTATATCTAACAGTTGGTGATCCTTATCTATACAGCACTTGGATATACATGCACAAGGATCTTAAAGAAAATTATCCAGATATGGAAATCAGTGTCATTCCTGGAATTGTTTCAATGTTCACATTTGCCTCAAAGGTTGGTGTAAGCATTGCAGAAGGTGCAGAGAAAGTTGCAATTATTCCATCATGCTATGATCTATCTAGTGTAAAAGAAATAGCAAAAAATTCTGAGACGATGGTATTTCTAAAAGATGGAAGATATTTTGATCAAGTGATACAAGTTCTAAAAGAGTCTGGATTTCCAGATAACTCAATATTTGCAATTGGACAAGATCTTGGAACGGATCATGAAATTATTCGAAAACTCACTTTGGGTGAAGTAAACGATGATACATTAACTACAAAATATTTCTCAATATTGGTGGTAAAACGTGTCTGATGTATTCTTTGTAGGATGCGGTCCTGGGGATCCTGAACTAATTACAGTTAAAGCCAAAAAATTAATTCAAAAAGCAGATGTTGTAGTTTATTCAGGATCTTTGATTCCGGAACCAGTTTTGAAATTTTGTAAAAAAGGAAAACTCTATGATGCAGCAAAATTAGTAAGAGAAGAAATTTTTGATCTGTTGTACGAAAATGCAAAATCTGGAAAACTTATAGTGAGACTTCATGATGGTGATCCATCAATTTATGGTGCAATTAAAGAACAAATTGATAATCTTGAGAAAAAAGGAATCAAATCAGTTGTCGTGCCTGGAGTAACTGCATTTTTAGCCTCAGCTGCTGCACTTGGAACTCAACTAACTCTTCCCGGTGTTACTCAGACAATTATAGTAACAAGAGCAGAATCTAGAACCAAAGTGCCAAAACGTGAAAAAGTATCTGAACTTGCAAAACATAAAGCTACATTGATCTTTTATCTTAGTGTACACTTACTTTCTAAACTAGTAAAAGAGGCAATAGCAGGTGGATACAAAAAAACAACACCAGTTGCAGTTGTATATCATGCTAGCTGGAAAGATCAAAAAATAATTAAAGGGACACTTGAAGACATTGCAAAAAAAATTAAAGAAGAAGAAATTACAAGAACAGCAATTGTAGTTATTAGTGATGTAATTGATCCAAAAACATATGAATATTCTAAACTATATGACAAAAAATTTAGTCATGGTTACAGAAAAGCTAAAGTCAAATAGATAAGAAATTTACTTTATTTTTAATACCAATATTTTTCAATTTATTTTGAAATTCTGTGATATTACCCGATGTAAATATTTTCAATGTATTTCTTTTTGATTGCTTATTTTTAATTTTTAAGAAAATCTTTTTTGCAATCATGTTTCCTGGATCTAGAAATTTAACATGTGGATATTCTTTTTCAAATAGTGGTTTCAAAAATGGCAAATGAGTACTAGATAGTGTTATTACATCAATGTCATTTTGGGATATTTTTTGATCTAGAATTTTTTTGATAATTTTTTTACAATATTGCTTATTTGTAATAAATTTTCCACATTCAACTAATTCTACAAGATCAGAAGCGTTTATCTTAAGAATTTTCAAAGATTTTGGAAAATTATTTTTTTTAATGTATTGATTCAAACCTTCGCTGTTAATTGCACTCTCTGTTGCTACTATTGCAATTTGTTTTGTTTTTGATATCTTTTTAGCATAATTTAATGGTGGCTTTACATCAATTATTTTCTGTGTTGCCAAATTAAGCATTAGACTTGGTGTATTAGATGCAACAACTATGAAATCTGGTGAAAATTGTTCCTGCAATAGGCTGATGTTTTTTTCCATAATTTTACTTAATTGGGCATGTGATTTTGTTCCATAAGGATAATTTTGGCTATCTGCAAAATAGATAATTTCAGCCTTGAATATTTTTTGCATTGCATGAATTATAGATAATGAGCCCAGACCAGAATCAAAAACTGTAATTCTTACCACAATTAATCTTAAAAGATCTTGGATAATAATTTGTTAACTTTATTTACTCTAAAGTTGATCTAAATCCACACCGTCAATTAAGACTAAATTTCTAAACTTGCAATCATGCCAAACTTCGATAAGACTTGGGCTCGACAAGAGACTCAAAGCGTAACTGGCAAACTCCGTGAAGCAGTAAAGCCTCAAGGTGCATTAAAACCACGAATTCAAACTGCAGTAAACAAACTACAAGTCCAAATATCAAAAATGGACTCTATGTTAGGTAAACTGCACGAAAGAGATGCGCAACTCTTTCAAAGAGTCGTGACTGCAATGCAACAACATGATACTAGCACAAGTAGAGTTTTGTCTAACGAATTAGCTGAAATTCGTAAGGTTACAAAGATGCTCGGCAATGCAAGAATGTCATTAGAACAAGTACAACTAAGACTGACAACTATTCATGATCTTGGTGATGCTATGGTAGCAATTGGACCAGCAATGTCTACAATGAAGGGATTGAAGTCATCGCTTGGAAGATTTATGCCAGAAGCAGATTCAGAATTGAATAGTATGACTCAGACACTTAATGGACTGATGATGGACTCCCTGGCAGGAGATTCATTTAGTATGGAATCTGATGTTTCAAGTGAAGAAACAGAAAAGATTCTCCAAGAAGCATCTGCAGTAGCTGAGCAACAGATAGGAGACAAGTTCCCATCTGTACCATCTTCAACTGGACTTTCGTCACAATCCTCTACTTCCACCTTTGAGTAGATTGATTAGGACGAACGGTTCATTCTTTTTGTTTTAATTATATTAACATTCAATTCATTAACACGGACACCATGATGATGACGGAGAAGATGATTAGGACGGAAAGAGTATGATAAACATAATGACAAATATCATGACGATGATTGATATTAATTCAAAATAAATTTTAACAAATAAATTAATTTTTTAATTTATGGAAATGCAATTGATTCAGATATTATTGAATCAAGTTCCAATATCTTAACCCTGCTTTGTTCCATAGAATCTCTTTTTCTAATGGTTACACTTTCATCTTCTAGTGTTTGGTGATCAACAGTAACTGCAAATGGTGCCCCAATTTCATCTAGTCTTCTATAACGCCTACCAATAGCCCCTGAATGATCCAGAAATGCATCACATTTACGCTTTATTTGAAGGTAAATCTCATCAGTTTTCTCTTTTAACCCGTCCTTTTTGACTAGAGACAAAATCCCGACATGAACCGGAGCTAAATATGGCTTGAGAGATAATACAACTCTCTCATGTTCTTTGTCATCTTTGAGACTGTGCTCCAAAATAGTGTAAAGACTTCTATCTATTCCCATAGAAATCTCAAATACATGAGGTAAAACTTTTTCATCATTATCCATTACCTCAAATTTCTCTTTACTTTTTACAGCATGACTAGACAAATCATAATCTGATCTATAATTACATGCAACAAGTTCTAACCATCCAATAGTAGTTTCTACTTCAAAATCAAATGCAACTTCAGCATAAAATGCCTTTTCTTTATCGCCAAGTTTTCTGAATCTACTCTTTGTAATATCAATTCCAGTTTTCTCATAAAATTCAGTCAATATCCCCAAGTAATATGCAACAAACTTATTTGGAATTACTCCTGACTCTACTGCTTCTTTACATGTCATGGATACAGGATCTGCATCTGTTTGAACTCTAATTACTGTATTTTCAATTTCTGAAAAGTTTTCCACTTCCTCTAACTTTGATGGATTACAAAAAACTTCAATTTCTGCCTGATAAAATTCCCTTAGACGAAGCAAACTCTGTCTGGGTGCTATCTCATTTCTGAAACTCTTCCCAACCTGCGCAATTCCAAAGGGAAGTTTTCCTCGCATAGTCTTGAAAAGTCTAGGAAAATCTACAAAGATTGATTGACAAGTTTCTGGCCTAAGATATGCTTCATCATCTTGAGGACCAATTCCAACTCGAAACATCATGTTGAATTTTCTAGTCTTATCAAAGTCCCCTTTGCATTTTGGACACTTTATGTTATTTTGTAAAATTGCATTATCAAATTCATCCAAATCTGCACTTTCAGGAATTTCTATTTGTGCAATCTCTGCAATTGTTCTATCTGCTCTAAATGTAGAATCACACTTTGTACATTTGATTATTGGATCAGCAAAATTTCCAAGATGACCTGACGCTTCAAAAACTGATTTTGACATAATTTGAGAACCATCAATCTCAAGCATTCCATCTCGTCTGATTAATTCTCTTCTCCATAATTCTAGAAATTTATTTTTTAATCCAACACCAGATGGTCCATACTCCCAAAATCCAGCCTGTGCGTCTGCATAAACTTCACAACTAGGAAAATAAAACCCACGCTCAAGTGCCAATTTCATTACTTCTTCATAGTTCATGATACAATCCATTCATACATGAAATAAATTTCTACGCAAACTCCTTTGCCTTTCTAATATTTTCAAAGTCATCTCTTTCATCATCAATTGGTGTCTCTAAAATTATTGGAATTTTTTTCTTGTTTGCAAATTTTATAATGGCAGAAATTCCTTTCTCTCCAATTCCTCCTAATCCTAAATGATAATGTCTATCCAAATTACAACCAAGTTCACCTTTAGCATCATTTAAATGCAAAATTTTCAAATTCTCAATTCCAACATGTTTATCAAATTCAGAAAATGTTTCCTTTACATTTTCGTCTGTTCGTAAATCATATCCTGCAACAAATGCATGACAAGAATCAATACAAACACCAAATTTCTTTGCAGGCTTTAGTTGTTTGAAGATTTCACCGAGCTGCTTAAAATCAGAACCCACAGAATTTTTCTGACCTGCAGTATTCTCTAGTAAAATTACTACATCATTTTTTGTTTTTCCAGCTTTTGTCAATCCTTCAACTAATCGTTTAATTCCAGCTTCTTTTCCAGTACCTAAATGACTACCAAGGTGTGTTACAAGATAAGGAATACCTAACTGTGCACATCTCTCAACTTCATTAATTAAACTGTTAACTGACTTTTCAAATCCATCATCTTTTGGTGATGCAAGATTTGGTAGATATGGCATATGTGCACATGTTGCAAATCTATCAATTTTACTTGCCTTTAATTTTATTTTAAAATTTGCAATATCTTCCTTTGATAGTTCCTTTGCATGCCATCCTCTTGGATTTCTAGTAAATATCTGAAAAGCAGTACATTCTCTCTCAACTGCATTATCAACTGCTTTGTCAATCGATCCTGATATTGAGACATGACAACCGATCTGCATATTTGATAATTTTCTTAAAACATAATTTAAACCAGCATCAAATCCTAAAAACCAGATTTTTATGTAAATTAAGTGAATCATTATCATGATTGCATTAGGCCAAGATGAAATGGCAAAGTATCCATTTTTGGCAGATGCTGGACAATATCTCAAAGATAAAGGATTTTCACTAGAGCAGTTTGGAACTGATCCTGATCTAAAGCAACTAATCGATAAAGCATATGATAGAATTCTCGTGGCAGCAGATGGAAAAATCTACAAGTCTGATCTAATTGGAGATCATGTCTCAAAAGAGGCAGCACTCCCAAGAGAGGTTTTCTCATTTCTATTAGCAATTGTACTGCTAAAACTATGTGGGATGCATACTCTAATCAAAAGATTTGCACTAGCAGAAGCTCGACGTGCAGAAAAATATCTTGAACGAGATCTATCAAATATTTCAGACGAGTCAAAAAAAGAATTGGCAATTAGAGTAATTGATGATCTCTTTTCAGTTCAGGTTGAAAAACAAGATGATTATTTTGTAATTCCAGTATCAGATTATCTAAAACATTCAATAAATTTTCATGAAAGAGAATGGAAATTAATCAATAGGCATGTGGAAAATGGACTAGTATTTTTAACTCCACATGAAACAGTTAGATTGATAAGAAAAGAATTAGGAACATACATCAATTCCAAAATTATCAATGCAAAAACTCCTGCAATGATTCCAGGTTTTGAGGATTCAGTTAACAAACTTGCATTACTATCTAAAAAATTTGCAACTTTTACTGTAACGACTGGAGAATATCCACCATGCATTAAGCATGCAATTAATGTACTTGAGAAAGGTGAAAACCTACCGCATTCAGGACGATTCATGCTAGCCACTTTTCTTCTTTCAAAAGGTCAAACAGTTGACCAAATTGCACCGCTATTCAAAAATGCTCCTGACTATAATCAGCGTGTGACACTGTATCAACTAAATCATCTAGCAGGAACTTCTGGAAGTGGAACTCAATACTCTTGTCCTTCATGTGAGAAACTAAAAACACAAAGTCTCTGTTTTGCAACATCTGACTGCGATAATATCATTAACCCATTACAATTTGGAAAGAAGAGAAAATAATGCAAGAAGCTGATATAAAATTTCTAGAAGATTCGTTTAAAAAATACTATTTTGAGCATTTTGATCTCATTCATGTACCTGAAAGAACATCCGAGAGAGAATTTGGTTACCAAAAATTCAATTCAGGAATGACTCGTCATATCCAAATCAAAGATGACAAAGAACTACATCTGTTATTTATGCAAAATGTTCCCTCTGATGTTTATTGTTCAAATGCATACTATTCATTTCCAAATTTACCAATGAATGAAAAAGATTGGAAGGAGGCAGATCTAATCTTTGATATTGATGCAAAAGATCTCAATTTATCGTGTAGGGATAATCATACAGTATCAATATGCAATGAATGCAATGAGATCTCAAAGAATTCAAAACAATGTAGAAAATGCAATTCTACAAAATTAGAAAAAAAATCATTACCATGCAAAAATTGTATTGATACATCAAAAGTTGAGGTATCTAAATTATCTGAAATTCTAGTTGATGATTTTGCAATAAATAAAGAAAATATTCAAGTTTATTTTTCAGGAAACGAAGGATTTCATGTTTATGTGTATACATCTCAATTCCAAAAAATTGGTTCTAGAGAAAGATCAGAACTATCTGATTACATTATGCTACGTGGAGCAATTCCTGAAACTTTTGGAATGAAGAAATTCAAACCAGACCGCTCATCTTTTCCTGATTTTGATGATAAAGGATGGAAAGGAAGATTCTCAAAACATGTGTTTGGAACAAAATCAAAGCGCTCAAAAATTATTTCAGAAATACTTGAAAATGGTTATTCTTCTTTCCAAAAAACACTCGATAATGTATCTGAAAACATTGGAGTAAAAATTGATCCGAATGTAACCATGGATATTCACAGAATCTTTAGATTGCCAGGATCTATTAACAGCAAAAGTGGTCTTACAAAAATTCTTTGTAAAGATATATCAAAATTTGATCCATACATAGATGCATCTTTTCTAAGTGATGAAACTGTAGAAGTTTTAGCAAATTTTCCAATAGAATTCAAACTGAAAAATAAAAAATTTGGGCCATACAACAATGAAAAAATAACAATTCCAATCTTTGCAGCAGTCTATATGATTTGTAAAAAATTGGCACGAATTGCTTAATTTTGCTGGTAAGACATTAATTTACCAAATCATAAGAAAATTTGATTTTGTATAGCGCCTCTACTGATAAGCAAGCTCCCCCTCCTGATGCTGGAAAATTCATCAGATTAGGCATTGTAGTCATTATTGGCATAGTAATTTTTGCCATGGTTGGAAATCAGGCAGTAATTTTATCAATGAATTTTACCGAATTTGGTGATCAATTCAGTAAACCTCTCTATTACACACTTGTCTCTACAATAATTCTATCTGCAATTGCACTTGTTCGTGTAAATATTTCTGCAAGATCTTCGATTTTCTGGTATGCCATTAGAACAGCAATTGGATTTATTGGAAGTGGAGGGCAGCAATCAATCTCAAATAATATTTCACATTTTAAAGAATACAACCTATCACCTATACAATTTGTAATTTGGCAAATTACCAAAATTTTACTTTTTGGCGCATTCTTTGCAAATATCATGTTTGGATTTGCATCTGTATCATTTATCGATGGTAATTATTTGGGTGTTGAAAATCTACCAAAACTATTTTCTTTACCATTTGTAACTCCTGAAAATAATCCAAATTTTGCAGCTGAAAATGTTGTTCCAATGATTCCAGCATTAGTAATTCTGATTCCTCCATTACTTGCAGCAATTGGATTGCGTCTAGTTTTGTATGTTGGAATTCATCGAATAATCGATGTAATTACCTCATTTTTACATGATTCTAATGATGGCAAGCCAAGATATCTAAACTATGTTTCAACAATTGAAGGGATAATAGGAATTGGAATAATTTGGGCAGGATTTAATCTCTTCTTTACTGACCAAATTGATTATAATACAAGATATGTGATTGGTGGAACACTTCTCATAGGTTTTGCACTAATTGCATTCTCAGTAGTTGATAGAATTAGAGCACGTGTTCTGACTCATATGTTTAAAAGAGATGTTTACATTAGAATTCTAAGTATAATTGCAATTGCAATTATTGTTGCAGGTGTAGTTTCTGTTAACAACAGTATAGCTGATGCAAAAAAGATTGAATTTTTGGGTCCATATACAGCTCAACAGATTGGAGTAAATCGATATCTTGGTGAATTAAATAATGTACAAGAAAATATTCATGATGTTCGACTAACATCTGTTTCTGCAAATAATATCAAAAATTATGTAAATCAACATAGTGATGTACTTGATGTCATTCGAGTCTGGGATTGGGAAGCAGCTTTTGCTAAATTAAAGCCCGAGATTGGTCTTATTCCATATGTAGACTTTGAAGACAATGATATTCTCCGCTTTAACAATACTCTTTATTGGACTGCTTCAATGAAACCAATTTTACCAACTTCCGTTAGCCTTGAAAATAGATGGTATAACGAACATCTTGTTTATACGCACGTTCCAAATGGATTCTTAACACTTGAAGCAACAGATGGTCAAATTGTTGATAGTGGTGAATTTTTCAAACAAAGAGAGATTTACTATGGTGAAGGTGGATTATTTGAGCAAACTTGGTCTGGTTATCCAAATTCAAGAGGGTCTGCTAGTGCAGAATTAGGGGGAGTGTCTTATTCAGGAATAGGTGGATTGGATGTTTCACCACCACTAAGTTGGATATTTGAGCCAAACTTTTTACTCTCATTTCCAGCAGAGTCAGTTCACATCATGAGATACAAAGATGTACATGATAGAATGGAAACATTATACCCCTACTTCCTTTATGATTTATTTGGAAAAGAACTAGATTCACTTCCTGTTACTGATGGTACAAACTCTTACTGGCTAATTCCATTAATTATTGGATTTGATACTTTTGATGTTCCATGGTCTGTTGGAAATCCATACTTACGTTTAGTAGGTTATGCGCTAGTAGATACTTACAATGGTGATATCCAATTACTAAAGACTGGAGATGATTTCTTTTCAGAGATGTTTGCCAGTCAGTATTCTGAACAATTCAAACCAATGCCAGAATGGCTAGAAGAACAAATCCGATATCCGGTCGAATTATTTAATTGGAAGACCGAGATGTATAACATTTATCACGTAACCAATGTTGAGACATTTATTCAGGCCAATGAATTTTATGAGATCCCACGTGGTCTTGATACATATTATGTTGAAGCCAAACCGCCAGGCTTTGCACAAACTGAATTTTTAGGATTACTTTCATTGGAATTAAGAGGTTCTCAAGGAAGAAACCTTGCAGGATATATGGTAGTTGAAAATGATCTAACAAATCTAGGAAACTTGCAATTCTATGAAGTTCCATTAAACTCTACAACCAAATTAATTGGTCCTACTGCAGTTAGAGAAGCACTAGACAGAGACCCAGAGTTTGCTCAACTAAAGACACTTTTAAGAAATCCAAGAATTGGTGATAATATTTTGTATCGTGTAGGTGATCATGATATTTACTTTATTCCGGTGTATACTGCAGGAGCTGGTGGTGTAGTTGCACAACTAGGTACCATTGCTGCAGTAGGTGCTGCATTTAATGGGGAATACTTTGTTGGATTGGGTGAAACCCAAGAAAAAGCATTTGAAGCATACTTGAAGAAAGTTTCTGGAGTTGCACCAACTGTCACAACTGCAGATGACAATTATGTTGAATTAGTTAGAAGTGATAGAATTAGTATAATAAAATCAGTATTTGAAGAAAATAACATTACTGTATCTGAACCAACATCAATTCAGATCCCATTATCATTTAATGAAGGTGAACTATTCTTCTTTACTGAAGGTGATCGTAAAAACACTGAAGAGTTTCTCAATGAATTCATTGATGACTTTGTAAAACCACGCAGTGATAGAGTCTTCATGTGGCAAGAAGAAAACAATCTCAATATTGGAACAATATTTGTCAAAGATGGAATTTCTGAGATACATTATGTCTCAATTGAGGTAGGCAACTAATTGCTCTTAGTTGTTGATAATGGGTCTATCTTTACAAAAAATTTAAGTGATTTTTTAACTAAAAAAAATCTTTTATTTGAAAAACAAACTCCTCAACTTCTTAACCTGGACTTGCTTTCTAATTATGATTCTTTTATTTTATCTGGAAGAAGAAAAAATGAAAAAAAGATTAACGAAATAAATTCTAAAATTATTAATCATTCAATAAAAAATAATGTCAAATTACTTGGAATTTGTTATGGTGCGGAAATCTTAGCTCTTACCTTAGGTGGTACAATTAGAAAGATTCCATTACCTCAAAAAGGAAATGAAACAATCAAAATATTCAAAGATAATCCAATCTGTGGTGGATCTCTGCAAGTTTTTGAAAGTCATGGATTTGAAATATCTTGCTTACCTCCCGTTTTAGTTCCTCTTGCAGAATCAAATAATTGTAAATATGAAATTATTCAATATGATAAAAAGTCAATTTTTGGAACCCAATTTCATCCGGAGATGACTGAGGATGGTAATGATTTAATTGAAAAATTCTGTAAACTCTGATTGATTTTAATAACTCTCAAAATTTCTTTAATTTATGGAACAAGATGAACATGAATTACTTTTACCTCTTGTTGAAGAAGAAAATATTTGTCTTCCATTACCCATCAACGTTGTATCAAAATATTGGAACATTGAATTACCAATGTCAGAAGCTATAGAGACTGCAAAAAAATATTCGGGATTTAGTGGTAGTATACTTATTGAAGGAATAGAATCAGCAGAAAGACATGGTCTAGCATGTAAGCTAGTAAATTCATCTTTATCAGAATTGAAAAAAATTATTGATTCTGGAATACCGCCAATTGTTATTCTTCCAGGGATTCCAGAAATCACTCAACATGCATCTATCATTACTGGTTATGATGATAAAGAAAAAACAATTCTCCATTATGTTCAGAAAGGTAATCAAGAAGGGGAACAACAGGAAGGAGCAATACCTGAAGATATTTTTGATAAAGAATGGACTGAAGAGGGAAGATTATTGATACTGTTAGCTCCATCTGATGTTTTGTCTTCTTTAAAACTTGAAAATGATTATACTGACAAATCTAATCGATTATGTCTTATATCTGAGCGACAAAATATTCTCAAAAACTCTTCTGATGCACTTGAATCATTAAAACAAGCCTTAGAAATTCATCCAGATAATTCTACTGCTTTACATCAATTGGGTTCTATAATGAATGAACAAAATTCTCCTGAATGTGTAAATTTGTATGGAAAATGTTTAGACATCAATAAAAGATCATATTTGACTTATAACGGCTTAGGAAATTTTTATCTTAAAACAAATCAATTTGAAAAAGCAGAAAAATATTACTCAAAGGCTATTGAAATTAATCCAAAAAGATCTGCTAAAATTTACAAAAACAGAGCGTATCTAAGAGAAAAACAAAACAAAAATTCTGAAGCAAAAGATGATCTTAAAAATTATTTAAAATATTATCCAAAAGCTCCTGATAGAGGTATTATTGAGCAAGCAATAAGAGAGCTATAATGCGGAGTGCGGGATTTGAACCCGCGGCCTTCAGCTTGGGAAGCTGACGTCATACCAGACTAAACTAACTCCGCTTAGAAGAGATTGATTAACTATGATTAAATATCTTAATTAGAAAACTAATACATGGATGCAAGATGTCCTGAATGTGAAAAAGTTGCCATCTTAGATGATGATATTACCAATGTAAAATGCCCTCATTGTAACTTTGAAGCAGACTACGATTCATATCTTGAAATCATGAAAGATCAGGCAATCAATATGGCAACAGACTATATTCCAGATCGATCAGGAATGTAATTACCAATAACTTCCTTTATCAGAACAATCTAAGTGTGCCCCACAATTGGGACAAAACATGTGACATGCTTGCATATCGACCATAATTTTATCACACCTTGGACATCTAATGTCTTCCCCCATTACCTATCTTAGTGAATCTTGATTTAAAAATAATGTCCAAAGGTTAATTAGTCGTTCAACTTTTTTTTGGAATAATTGACAAACTTCAAACTTACAATTTCAGATATTAAAGGAAAGTCAGTTTCAAAGGAACTCAAAGATAGTGATGCTAATCCTTTGTTAGGTTTACAACTTGGAAATGAAACAGATGCCTCAATTGTTGGACTATCTGGAAAATTAAAACTTACTGGAGGAAGTGACAAATCTGGAGTTCCTATGAGAAATGATGTTCACGGTTCTGCAAGAAAAAAAGTTCTTCTTTCTAAAGGAGTAGGTCTACAAGATGCAGAGACTGGACAAAGAAAGAGAAAACTAATGCGTGGAAATACAGTATCTGAAGAAATCTATCAAGTAAATTGTAAATTTGATGGAGAATTACCAGTTGAAGCACCTGCTGAAGATGCAGCAGAAAAAACTGAAGATAAAAAAGAATAACTTAACATATACCGATTCTACATTTTGAGTCATGCATTGGAGAGAGACACTTCCTGATTGGTATATCAAAAAATATGGTTATCAACCATGTGTAAACATTGGGACTGCAGGTCATGTAGATCATGGAAAAACTACTCTAATTCAAGCATTAACTGGTTCTTGGACAAGTGTTCATAGTCAAGAATTAAAACGAGGAATTACAATTCGTGTAGGTTATTCTGATGCTGCATTTTACAAATGTAAAAGTTGTGAGGAACCTCTAGGATATTCCACAACTCCAAAATGTAATAATTGTGGAAAAGAAAGTGAATTATCTAGAGTTGTAAGTTTTGTGGATAGTCCTGGACACGAAAGTCTGATGGCAAATATGCTTTCAGGTTCTGCTTTAATGGATGGTGCTTTGTTATTAGTTGCTGCAAATGAAAAAGTTCCAAAACCCCAAACCAAAGAACATCTTTTGGCTCTTCAAACACTTGGCATACAACAAATTGTTGTGGTTCAAAACAAAGTTGATTTACTTCCCTACAAAGAAGTTTTGGCAAACTATCAAGATATTACAAAATTTGTTAAAGGAACTTTTGCTGCAAAATCACCAATAATTCCAATTTCTGCTCAATCTGGATTAAATATAGATGCGCTAATTGGTTCTATAGAATCTACAATTAAAACTCCAGAAAGAGATGAAAAGAAGGATACTGTAATGCATGTTTTACGTTCGTTTGATGTAAACAAACCTGGTATAAAATTAAAAGATATCAAAGGAGGTGTAATTGGCGGCAGTCTAACCCAAGGCGTTTTTAAAATTGGAGATGAAATTGAGATTAAACCTGGCATCATAAATGAGAAAAAAAAGTCATACGAACCCTTACTAACAGAAATTACATCATTAGGTACTGCTGCAGGAATTGTTGAATCTGTCAAACCTGGTGGGCTAGTTGCCATAGGAACAAAATTAGATCCTTCTATGACTAGGAGTGATTCATTTATTGGTTCAGTAATTGGAAAACCCGATACTCTTCCTGACAATTCTACAGAATTAAAACTTGAAGTAAATCTGTTTGATGTTGCAGTAGGAATTACTGAGGATACCAAAGTACAGCCAATTCAATCAGGAGAACTACTTAGACTCAATATTGGAACTGCTCCTATATTAGGTAAGGTTACTAAAATAAAATCAAAAAATGTTGAGATCGAACTCAGAAGGCCTGCTTGCATCTTTGAAGGTGGTAATGTAGCAATAAGTAGAAGAATTGATGAAAGATGGAGACTAATTGGTGCCGGAATAATTGGTTGAAGTAATCTGTGATACTAATTTTTTAATCCATTTGGCAACTAAACGAATCAAAAATATTGATAACCTTGATGTTGAGATAGGATCCATTTCTTTTGTTGTACCAGAAGTGGTAATAACAGAGTTAAAAAAATTACAAAAAATATCTGAAAAAAAACAAGATATCATGAGAACTATAAACTTTATAAAAAATCTGAAAATAATTCCAATTTGTGGAAATTTTGCTGATAAAGAATTATTGGATTTTGTAAAGGATAATCACTCTTTTATTGGAACCATGGATAAAGAATTAAAAAAACAGATCAAACAAGCTGGAAGTTCTATAATCTCATTATCAAATGACAAAATTGTCTTGGAATCTTAGAAAAATTTAACTTTAAGACTTTTTTTAAATAATATTGATTGGTATGATTTTGAAGAGTACATCTTTTGAAAATGGAGGAACAATTCCAAGAAAATATGGGTACAAAAATGAAAATTTCAGTCCACCTTTAATAATTAGCCAAGTTCCAGCAGAAACAAAATCATTGGTATTGATCATGGATGATCCAGATGCAATAAAAGCAGTTGGAAAAGTATGGACACATTGGGTTTTGTGGAATATTCCTCCAAATATACAACAAATAGCAGAAAACTCTATTCCTATAAATTCAATTGAGGGAAAAACAGATTTTGATGAAATTGGCTATGGCGGACCAGCACCACCAGATAAAGAACATCTCTATATTTTCAAACTTTATGCATTGGATATAGATCTAAATTTAGATCAAAATTCAACAAAAGCAGATGTTGAAGAATCTATGAAGAATCATATTATTTCTGAAGCAAAACTTGAAGGAAAATATGCTCCATAATTGCACTTATTTAATGCAAGAAAAATCAATTTTTTAAAAAGAATAATAAACATAGAATAATGATCAAAAACATTGAATTCTAATTCTAGTATATTGCATATTGGAAAATTTGATCTAAAACTTAATCATCTTTTAATCATAGGAATTCTCTCATTATCTTTCTCAATTTCCTTTTTGATTAGATCACAACCTGCAGGATTTGGATGGGAACTAAATGAGTTTGATCCTTTTTTCAACTATAGAGCAACACAATATATGGTCGATAATGGATTCGATTCATATTTTCAATGGAATGATGAACTAAGTTGGTATCCTCATGGTCGTGATGTATCTCAAACTTCTCAAGTAATGTTGCATCTTACAGCAGCTACCACTTATTGGATTTTTGGTGCTGGTGGAAATCTTTATGATTTTACCATTTTGTTTCCAGTAGTTTTTGGATCTCTAACAACTATTCTTGTTTTTGCTCTAGTTAGAACCATTGGAGGAACAACTTCTGGATTATTCGCATCTTTACTTTTTTCTATCTCATTACCAATTATTATTCGTGGTCAAATTGGTTGGTTTAAATCTGAACCACTTGGTTTGTTTTTTAGCATATTAGCAATCTATCTTTTTTTAAGCGGAATAAATTCAAAAAATCATAAAATTGCAATTCCTAAGATGATTTTTTCTGGAATTTTTATTATATTTGGTCTATCTGCTTGGGGCGGAGATCAATTTTTCATTGTACCTCTAGGCATTTTTTTCTTAACACTACCTTTCTTACGAACAGATCATAAATTTTTGATTTGGATCATTCCCATATTTACAATATCTACTATTCTTACATCCCTAGCATTTGAAAGATTAGGAACAAATTTCATAGCTGGATTAGGAGGATTATCCTTAATCATAACTACTATTTTTTTGGTATCATGCATTCTTATTCAATATAAGAGTAGTGAACAATCTAAAAATAGAAATGGATTAATTTTTCTTGCAGCAATTCTCATAATTGGTTTTAGTACTATTTTAATAAATACTGATTCATCATTTCTTCCACTACCTAGTCACAGATACCTAAATGCAATTAATCCATTTTTGACAACTACTGACCCACTTGTAGATTCTGTTTCTGAACATGCAACAACTACAATTGGACAATCTTTTCTTTTTCATTCAATATTGATGATATTTGCAGGACTTGGAATATGGTTAATATTAAAAAATTCTAAAAAATATTATTTTATTAAAAATGAAATGATTTCTTTTGCATTAATTATTGGTTTAATTGGAGTTTATATTAGTTCAGCATTTGTAAGATTAGAAGTATTTGCATCATTGTCAATAATCATACTTTCTTCTTTAGGATTGGCCATATTATTAAAAGAATTATTCTCAAACAAAATAGAAATTAAAAAAATTAGAAATCTTGCAATAAAATCCTCTTTTGTAATTGGAATAGTATTACTGCTAACTATTCCATTATTTTATCCTGTTAGTGGAAATGTTTTCTCAGCATCTAACAATCCTCCCACCATTATGAATGGTGGAAGTCCCTATAGAATCAGCACTACTGATTGGATTGATACTATGGATTGGATTAAAAATAATACACCTAAGGATTCAGTTATAGCTGCTTGGTGGGATTATGGATATTGGATTCAAACTAAAGCAGAACGAGCCTCTCTTGCAGATAATTCTACTTTGGCTGATCAAATAATTAAAGGAATAGCAAAAATTTTTCTAAGTTCTCCAGATGAAGGAAGAGAAATGCTACTTGAAATGCAAGCAGACTATATTCTTGTTTTTGTTGCTGGTCAAAGATTAAATATTGATAATGGTGATCAATCCATTTTTACATTACAAGGAGGTGGTGATGAATCAAAGAAAATATGGTTTATGAGAATAGCTAATGAACCATTAGACAAATATCTTTATTCTGATGGGCTTAGTGGAACTAACTATTTCTGGAATGAGACATTACTGGGTCAAATGATTCCTTTCACTCCTTTAGCATATGTTGATTTAAACGCTAATCAGCAATCTCAAACATATCAACCTGGATTTACTGGCATATATACACAAGATATTAAATTTCCAAAAGATGGTGATGGCCCTTTACGATTAGTTTACTCTTCGCCAAGTTTTGATGTTGACAAAGGAGGATACGTAATTGGAGTGTTTGTTTATGAGATCAATAAAGACTACATACCATTAAATTAAATTAAATTCCTAATTGTATCTTTCAGCGAGTCGATATCTCATGTATTTATCATCTGGTGAAAATTTTGCTGGATGTGCAGATATTGTTTCTTCATTACATTTTGGACATTTATCTTTTAAAGTATATTGATTACATTTGATACATTTTCTTAATTGAAACTTCATTTTAATTTTCTCTTGTTTTCTTAGACTCTTCTCTAGTAAATTTGAATGAACCTTTTTTCTTTTCTATATTGGTTTGAATTTCTTCAATAATTGGCTTTAATGATTTTTCTGCAGTTTTAAAATTCTCTGAAGTTATTGACAATCTATACTTTGGTGCTCCCAAATAAGTAATATCTATAGTAGGATCTTTTTTGATAACACCCAATAACACTTTTTTAATAATTTCAACTCCATCTGATTTATTACTTGTAATCTCCATAATTCCTCTAATTTCAACTGATGGAAGTTTAATTTTGGAACAAATCTCTCCAATGACAGTTGCAGTTTTTTTTGCAAGTTTAAGTTCTTTAACAGATTCTATACCATTTCTCCCAATCTCTATGAACGCATCATATACAGAATCAAATTTTGCATAAATACTATCTTCTAATTCTTCAATTTCTTCATCTGAAAGTTTTGCTTTTTCCTGAACATTTTGCAATAATGTTTTACCCTTTTCAAATTTTTTAACTTCTTTTAGCTTTTGTTTTTTCTGATCTTTTGACACTTGTTTTAATGATAGATCAATATCGCCACGTTTGGAATTTACTTTTTTTACTAATAGTACTTTTTTCTCTCCATCTTTGACAAATCTACTTACTGATCTTATCCAACCTGGAGCAATCTCTGAAATATGTAAAAATCCTTGAATATCATCATATTCATCTAGTGTCACATATGCTCCATGATCCATTACCTTAGTTACAGTAGCGAGTACAATTTCTCCCTGCTCGGGCATCTCTTGGATTTCAGTAGACATTTCTTCTAAAACTCTTCAATGCGTAAATTAATGTTGCTGGCTAGAAATCAATACCTTTCTTAGCCTTAATACCATTCTGAAATGGATGTTTTATCTCTCTCATTTCTGTAACCAGATCAGCTAGTTTAATCACCTCATCTTTAGCATAATTCCCTGTTAATACCAAGTCTACTTCTAACGGTTTTGATTTGATTAAATTTAAAACATCATTGACAGATATTAATTCAAGATTTACTGCATAATTAATCTCATCTAAAATTATAATGTCATAATTGCCTGATTGGATTTTCTCATTGCTAATTCTAATTGCCTCTTTGGCAATCTCTTTGTGATCTTCTTTTGGACTTTTATCATCTATTATCCCAACAAATCCTTTACCAACTGCAACTATTTCAAATTCAGGTTCAAGTCTCTTTGATGAATCCATTTCGCCATAATGCCATGAACCTTTGATGAATTGAATCATACAAATCTTCTTTCCGTATCCAACTGCCCTTAATGCAATTCCTAATGCTGCAGTAGTTTTACCTTTACCTTTTCCTGTATAAACAATGGTTAATCCATTTTCTTTCATAAATGATGTTCAAGTAATCTTACTAAAAACATTGAGTAATCATCAAAAGATATCAATTTAAATAAAAAATGATTCTAGTCATGCAAATTGAGAATTCCTAGAATTGTTATAGCAGGTGCAACAAGTGGAGTTGGAAAAACATCTATCACATGTTCTATAATTCATGCTTTACAAAAACAAGGCTATTCTGTTCAACCTTTTAAAGTTGGCCCTGATTATATCGACCCTAGCTATCTTTCAAGTATTTCAAAAAAAGAGACATACAACTTGGATGTTTGGTTGATGGGTAAAAATCAAATGTTGGCTAGTTTTGTTTCAAATTCAAAATCTGACGTATCTGTTATAGAAGGGGTTATGGGTTACTATGATGGATTTGGAGGGGATACAGATTATGCAAGTACTCATCATGTAGCCTCCATTACAAAATCTCCAGTTCTTTTGGTTTTAGATGCAAGCAAGACTGCACGCTCTATTGCTGCTACTGCACTAGGATTCATGAAATTTCATAAAAATTCCTATATTGCAGGAATTATTCTAAATAAAATAGGTAGCAAAAAGCATGAGCTTTTGTGTAAAAGTGCATTAGAAAAAACTAACATTCCAATTGTAGGTATTATTCCAAAAAATCCCGAATTAAATTTGGAATCACGTCATCTTGGATTGATTTCAACATTGGATCACTCGTCTCTAAAAACTAAAATTGAGAAAATTTCAAAAATAATTTCAAAATCTGTAGATATTAAACAAATTATTAAAATTTCAAAAAATACAATGTCATTAAAAAAAAAATCAAAACCAATACATAAAATAGCAAAAACTACCATTGCAGTAGCACTTGACACTTCATTTAATTTTTATTATCAAGATAACCTTGAAGCGTTACGACGTGAAGGAGCAAATCTCAAATTTTTCAGTCCAGTAAAAGATAAAAAACTTCCAAAATGTGATGGACTCTACATCGGTGGTGGTTTTCCTGAAATTTTAGGTAGTTTATTAGAAAAAAATCACATAATGAAAAAAACAATTAAAAAATTATCTGAAAACAATCTTCCAATTTATGCAGAATGTGGTGGGTTAATGTACCTGACAAAATCTATTATATCTGACAATCAAAGACACAAAATGGTTGGTCTCTTTGATGCTGAAACTCAAATGACAAAGAAAATGAGACTTAACTATACAAAAGGAAAGATTACACACAAAAATATCATTTCAGAGAATCTACATAATTTTCAAGGTCATGAATTTCATTACTCTCAATTAGATTCAGTTTCCACTGATTCTAAATTTGCTTATGATTTAGAAATTGGTGAAGGTATAAAGAAACATCAAGATGGAATGATTGAATACAACACTCTTGCATCATATGGTCATCTCTACTTTGATAGCTCAAACTATGCCCAAATTTTTGTTAAAAATTGCTTAAACTATTCAAGACGATGATCTGCCCTAATTAGCTTGAATATTGCATTTATTACGGCAGAAGCTGAAGAACTTCCACCTTTTCTACCAATATTTGTAATAAATGGTACTTCCTCTAGATTTGATAATGCTTCTTTTGATTCGGCAGCACAGATGAATCCTACTGGAATTCCAATGATCAGCGCAGGCTTTACAATGCCTTCTCTAACCATCTGAATTACTTCCAGTAATGCAGTAGGTGCATTTCCAATTGCCACAATTCCTCCTTCAATATCTGCTATTGCAGCCCTCATTGATACCTGAGAGCGAGTTTTTCCTTCTTTTTTTGCCAATTCCATAATTTCAGGACTTGAGATATTACAAATTATTTTATTTCCAAAATCTTTAGGATTTTGTTTATTTAATCCACCTATCACTCCATTTACATCCACTATTATGCTACAACCATTTCTCAAAGCATTCATGCCACTTTGAATTGCATCTTTATGAAAAATTATTCTATTTTTATCTGCAAAATCAAAATCTGCTGTTGAATGAATTATTCTTCTGACAATTGGCCATTCTTTTTCGTTATACGGATGTGACCCAATTTCATCCTCAATCATCTGCATACTTGCATCTTCAATTGATTGGCCTTTCCTAGTTTGCATTTTCTACTTCCTTTGCTCTTTCCAATATCAAATCTATCATTTTTTGATCAGTTCCTAAATGTTTTGTAATGTAAGTTTTTTCTAAATTGGAATTTTCTAATGCAGGTATCAAATCATTGTTGATATCTGTTTTTACATGTGCTCCTTCATGAAGAAAATAAAAAACTATTATCAAAACTTTAGGATCATCTTTCTCACATTTTTTTATTCCTTCAAAAATATCTGGTTGTTCTATTTCTAACCAGCATCTACTAACATTTCTATACGAATCTTTTAATTCATTTACAATGTAATTTAATGATATTTGTGCATTAGGATCTTTACTACCATGTCCAATTATCATGACATCTACATCATTTTTTGATAGTTCTACATTGTTTTCTTTTAATGTTGTAGATATTCTATTTTCTACCACATTAACTAAAGTTTTATGCATGCTCATTGGCTTTGTAACGACAAATTTTATTTTGGTATCTTTTTGGAACTTCATTACATCTGTTACTGCATTTTTAACTTTTTTACCAGGATACAAAAAGTAAGGAACTATAGTTAATGAATCAATATCTTCTTTGAGACATTTAGAAATTCCATCTTCGATATATGGTGGTTCAACCTCTAGAAAACAAAAATCAGTAAAAACATAGTCTCCTTTTGCTTTGATACCCTGACAAATTACTTCTAATTCTTCAGATGCCTCTCTTTCTCTACTCCCTCTGTCAATTAGTAATAATCCTCTTTTCAATTCAGAATCCTCGCTATGGCTATAGTCAAATTAGGTGGGAATTTCTGCTTTTCTACAATTAATTCTCCTCCAGAAACCTTAATTGCAGCAGCTTCCGATACACTTGCAGTTCCTTCAAATGCTTTTACAGTATCTGAAGGATTTGGTGCAGAAATATCGGCTAATTCTTCCCTGTTTACGTATTCAACTGGAATTTTCATTTCTTCTCCAATTTCTATCAATCCTTGTACATCTTGTGGTTTTTTAATTGACACTAATTTTGCAATAGATTTTGAACTAAGATTGAATTTATCTAAACAACTCTCAATTCCTTCTCTGATTGTTTCCTTTGTAGTATCCCAATGCAATCCAATACCAATCACTAAACTTGGAGGACGATAAACTACGGACTCTTTAGATAATTCTTTATCAATAATTCTATCAGAAATTATTAGATATGCTTTAGAGTTTGATTGTTTCAAATCCTCTGGATTTTTATAAATTAAAACATTTTTTGGTAATTCCTTGTACCAACTTTTGTTACCTGCTTCTTGAAATACTCCGATAGGTTCCTCGTTAACCATATGTGCACTAATCTTTGTTACATTTGTGTCATCTTCAATTTTCCAACCAAATTCTCTTCCAACAAGATCTACTGCTATGGTTTTGTTAACATCTGCAGCAGTTGTAATAACTGGTAAAGCTTGCAATTTTTCTGCAATTTCTTGAGTTAATTCATTTGCTCTTCCTATATGCCCTGATAAGACACTAATTACAAAATTTGTTTTATCATCAATTACAATTACAGCTGGATCTGTTTTTTTATCCTTCAGATGTGGCGCTATTAGTCTAATTACTGCACCTAATGAAAAAAGGCAGATGAGCGCATTACTATTTTTAAAAAGTTCCACAATTTTCTCTGATGTGGGCTCAGAATACCAAACTATTTCATTTCCCTCATTTGAGAATTTTGAGGGTGCAAAGATACTCCAGTCAGGAAATATTTTTTTGAGATTTTCTCCAATTTTTACCCCGTTTTTAGTAATTGCAAGAACTGAAGTTTTATCCATAATCAAAACTTTCCAATTTTAATAAAATACCTTACTCTTTTGATACTCTGGCTAGAATATTTCCATCAAAATCAAACAATATCACATCAATTGGAACTTTTTGATCTGAATGATTTCTCATATGTTTGTATGTTTGACTACAAATTAATTCAAAAAATCCTTTTACATTATTTTCCAAAATTATTTCAGAAACATGTCTTGCAGTATTTGCTTTTTTAATACTTTGAATTACATTTTCTCTGGCATTTGCTTTTTTTGCTAATTCTGCTAAGAAACTCATATCTACTTTAGAACCTTTAACATGAGTTTGTTTAACTCCTGCTGCCATTTTTGCAAGTTTCCCAATAAATCCTACAACATATGCTTTTTTGATATTTTTTTTAGCACATTGTTGAATTGTATAACCTGAAAAATCTCCCATTTGCACAAAACAATGTTCAGGTAAATCAACTATTTTTTTTGCAAAATCTTCACTTCTTCCTCCAGTTGTAAGAACTACTGTATCATTTCCCATTGCAATTGCTACATCCAGATTTTGTCTTATTGATGCTGCATAAGATGCCGTAGAAAATGGAATTACTATTCCACTAGTTCCTAAAATAGAAATTCCATTTACAATCCCTAATCTTGGATTATCTGTTTTTGGACCTAATTCTCTTCCTTTAGGAACAGAAATTACAACTTTAATTCCTTTTTCTAAAAGAATTTTTTTGCCTACTTCTCTTAAATTTTCAATAATCATTTTTTTTGGAACTGGATTAATTGCAGGTTTGTTTATCTCCAATCCTAAGCCAGGTTTTGTAACAACGCCAACTCCTTCACCTCCGTCTATTTCGATTTGATTTATTTTATCTGTAAATGATAATTCAACAATTATTTCTGCACCATGTGTTACGTCAGGATCATCTCCACCATCTTTAATTACAGAGCACTTTGCTTTATCAGATCCAAATTCACAAGAATATACTGAAATTTTAATAAGAGATCGTTTTGGCAACAAAATCTCTACATTTTCTATTTTTTCTTGATCCAAAATTGATAATAATGCGGCTTTTGCTGCTGCAGTTGCAGAACTTCCTGTAGTATAACCAGTCTTTAATTTTCTTTTTTCTTCTTCCACATTTATTGTATTTATTTTACTGTATTAACTCTTATTTGATATTTTTTTAATTTTCTCTAAATAGATTTAAAATTAAAACTTACTTGAGATAATTGTGAATAAATGTAGAAAAATAGTTGTTACTGGTGCAAGTGGATTTATTTCAACAAATCTTAGAAAGTATTTGTCTGAACAAAATATTGAGTTAATTTCAATATCGCGAAAAAACTTTAAACAATTCAAAAATGAGTCTAAAATTGTTTCAAAAAATTATGATGAAAAAAATCTTCTCAAAAAAATTAAAGACTCTTATGCCCTAATTCATCTTGTTGGGATTGGGAAACAGTCTGTTGATATTGATTATGGCCTAGTAAATACACAATTCACAAATCATATAGTAAATTTAAGTAAAAAAGCAAAAATCAAAAAAATTATTTATTTAAGTGGTTTAGGAGTTTCAGCAACAACTTCTTTAGGGTATTTTATTTCTAAATACCACTCAGAAAAAATAATAATTAATTCTGGAATTAATTATACTATTTTCAGGCCATCATATATTGTTGGAAAAGATGACTTGCTTACAAAACATCTTCATAAACAAATCAAGAATGGATTAATTAAAATTCCCGGCTCTGGAAATTATATGATTCAGCCAATTCACGTTAATGATGTTGTAAAAATTATTTTTAAATCAATTACTGAAGTAAAATTTAAGAATAAAATTTTTGATCTTGTGGGTTCTGATAATGTTACTTTTGAGGAATATGTTAAATTGTTTTCCAAGGGAACTAACACCATAATTAAAAAAATTAATTTAGAAGATTCTTACTATGATGCAATTACTAATCCAAAATCTGATTTTGGCGTTGATGATCTCAATATTCTAATTGGTAATTTCAAAGGTAACCATAACAAACTAAAAAAATTCACTGGTATGAAATTTGAATCTGTAGTGAAATTATTAGAGTCTGGCAGATTGCTTTAATGTTTCAGCCTTGTCTGTTTTTTCCCAAGTAAATTCAGGCTCATTTCTTCCAAAATGACCATATGATGCAGTTTTTTTGTAAATTGGTCTTTTCAAATCTAATTGAGAAATAATACCTGCTGGCCTCATATCAAAATTCTTTCGAACCAATTCTTCGATCTCATTTTCTGGAATTTTGTTTGTTCCAAATGTATTAACATAAAGTGATACTGGTTCTGCAACTCCTATTGCGTATGCAAGTTGTACTTCACATCTATCTGCTAGTTCTGCTGCAACAAGATTCTTGGCAATGTATCTACACATGTAACATGCTGATCTATCAACTTTGGAAGGATCCTTTCCTGAAAAAGCCCCTCCTCCATGTCTTCCAAATCCTCCATAAGTATCAACAATAATTTTTCTTCCAGTTAAACCTGCATCACCATGTGGACCACCAATTACAAATTTTCCAGTTGGGTTGATGTGAATTTTAATTTCATTATTCCAAAGATTTCCTAAAACCGGTTTGATTACTTTATCTATTATTTCCTTGGAAATTTCTTCCTGAGATATTTCTGGGGCATGCTGTGTTGAAATTACAACAGTTTCAATTTTTGTTGGTCTGTTGTTTTCATATCTGATGGAAACTTGGGTTTTTCCATCAGGTCTTGCCCAAGGCAGAACATGATTTTTTCTAACCTCAGCTAATTTCTGTGCAAGTTTTTGTGAAAGTAAAATTGGCATTGGCATAAGCTCTGCAGTTTCATTTGTTGCATAGCCAAACATTAATCCCTGATCTCCAGCACCTTGTTCTTTTTCTTCAGTTGCTGTGACACCTTGACTAATATCTGGGCTTTGAGAATGAAGACGTAATGTTATTTCACAAGTTTCTGTATCAAACATCAAATCTTTATTGTCATATCCAATATCTCTAATTGTTTTTCTAACTAATTCTTCTTGAGCTTTTTTATCAAAATTTGCTTTAGATGTTACCTCTCCTGCAACTGCTACAAAATCTGTGGTTACCATTGTTTCAACTGCTACTCTTGAATCTGGATCTTGTTTTAGAAATTCATCTAAGAATGAATCTGAAATATTATCACATATTTTATCTGGATGCCCCTCTGTTACTGATTCAGATGTAAATAGAAAACTGTTAGTCATAAAATCGCCCTATTAACTAGAGTTCATTTTCTAGTTTGATAAATAATACATTATTGCCTCTTACGATTACTCTTCCATAGTTTGCAATTGTTTTACCATCATGAAGCTCTTCAGCATCAGTCATAATCAAATTCATGTATGAATCAACATTGTCCATTTTTCCTTTATACTCTACTTCGTTTTTCAGTCTTACTGTAACTTTCTTCTTTGTACTTTTCTGAAGAGTTGTTAGAGGTCTTTTTGCACTATTTGATTGGGACACTAATTGTTCACTTGTTTTCAAACTTTTTTCTCTAGAATAAAAGCCTTACCTCCTTTGTGAAAATTGAAATTCCTTAAATTTTTTCTTCTTTTTCTAATAATTATACAAATGATCTCTACTGGTTTACAAAAATTAGATGAATTCTTGTCTGGAGGAATTCCCAATGGCTTGATTATTGATATTTTTGGTGGAAATGGGACTGGAAAAACTCAACTTCTCTTACAATTATGTATAAATTCAATTAAAAATGGTGGAAATGTTTTGTATTTGGATACAACTGGTGGATTTAGACCTGAAAGAATTTTAGAAATTCAAAAACAATCTGGAATAGAATTTAATTTTCTTGAAAAAATTACTGTATATAGAATTAGAAATACTTCAGAACAAATCAAATCAATTAATAATTTTGAAAAAAATCATTTTTCTTTAATTGTAATTGATAATATTACTGATTTATTTTCTTATGAATACAAAAATGATGAATCTATATTTGAAAAAAATTCTTTATTTATGAAATATATGAATCAACTATCAAAATTTGCAATTACTAATAAAATTCCAATTGTAATTACTAATATGATTAGAATTCTTGAAGATAGAGAAGTAGAAAATATGAAAAGTGCAGTTGATCCTTTTACACATATCAAAGTCCATCTTTCTAAAAACTCATCAAAATTTCAAGGCCAAATCTATTGGGCACTTGATAAACAATCTTTTTCATACACAATCAATAAAATGGGTCTGTTTCATAATTCTGAAGATATTTAACGGTCAATCATAATGTTTTATCAATGGCAGGAATTTTTGATTCAATTCCAATAATTACTGTTGTACTATTTGCACTTGGATTGATAGGTGTTATTGTTTATGCGAGATCACAAAGAAACACAGCAGACGAATCAAATTCTTGAATCTTTATTTAAAAAATTTGGATTTTCTAAACTAACTGAAATTCAGAAACAAGCTTCACCATTGATTTTACAAAAAAAAGATTGTTTAGTCATTGCCCCAACCGGTTCAGGAAAAACAGAGTGTTCTGTAATTCCTATTTTTTCAATTTTGAAAAAATCTAAAAAACAAGGAAAAATCAAAGCTCTCTACATTACTCCCTTACGTGCATTAAATCGTGATGTATTTAGAAGAATCACAAAATACGCCCAAGAAAATGAATTATCTATTGAAATTCGACATGGAGATACAACACAAAAAGACAGGAAAAAAATCAATGAAAATCCACCAGATATTCTAATCACAACTCCTGAAACTCTTGTTATACTTTTGACACAAATCAAAATGCTTGATGCGTTATATGATTTAGAATGGATAATAATTGATGAAGTCCATGAATTACTTTCTAGTGAAAGAGGTGCTCAACTCTCATTAAGTATTGAAAGATTAGAATTTAATTCAAAATATCCTCTCACAAAAATAGGATTATCTGCTACAGTTGGAAATTTTGAAGAAGCAGGAAAATTTGTTGTTGGTACTAAAAGGAAATGTGAGATAATTAGGGATACATCAGTGAGAAAATATGATGTAGAAATAAAATATGTGGAAGGGACAATTTCTGATGTTGCCGAAAAAATTACTGAATATGTTTTAGAATTAAAATTAGATTCTCCTGTGCTTCTATTTACTAATACAAGAGGAGAAGCAGAATTTCTGGCCTCAATTTTAAAAGATAAATCTTCTATTCCTATTGAATTACATCATGGTTCACTTTCTAAAGAAGTCAGAGAAGAAACTGAATCAACTTTACGTGAAGGAAAGCGTGGTATTGTTGTATGTACCTCTTCGTTGGAATTAGGATTAGATATTGGTTCTATTGAATTAGTGATTCATTATGGTTCACCAAGACAAGTCTCAAAATTTGTACAAAGAATTGGAAGAAGTAGACACAATCGCGATGCATCAGCTCGTGGATTAATCATAACTAATAATTCTGATGATGAATTTGAAGCACAAGCTATACTTGATCGTATTCAAGAAGGTTCAATTGAAGAACAAAAAATTCATAATGGATCTCTGGATGTTTTGGCTCATCATTTGGTTGGATTTGCAATGCAAAGCGGTGAAATTTCAGTCGAACAAGCTTTTGATTTGGTTACAAAAGCGTATCCATTTAGGAATTTACAAGTCAAAGATCTTATAGATGTGTTAGATTTGCTAGATTCCAATTATCTGATATTTTTTGATCGAACAAAAATGACTTTTTGGAAGAAAGGGCGTTCATTCAAATATTATTTTGAGAATCTTTCTACAATTCCAGATATTTTAAAATTCAAAGTTTTTGATAGTGTAGGTAAAAAAATTATTGGGTCATTAGATCAAAGATTTGTTGGCGATTTTGGAGATTCTGGAAATATTTTTGTGTTAAAAGGTTCACAATGGAGAATTTTAAATATTGATGAAAAATCTTTCACTGTTAATGTTGAGCCATTTAGAGGAAGTGGAATAACTGTTCCATACTGGGAAGGTGAAAGTATTCCTATTGACTATAAAACTGCAAGAAAGGTAGGACAATTTCGTAGTAAAGTTAAGAATGGTTCACTTGTTTTAAAGAATAAACTAATTGAAAAATTAAATTTTGATGTAATACCTGACGAAAATAATGTAGTTATTGAATCAAATAGATCTCAAGGTTCTATTGTAATTCATTCATGTTTTGGAACTAGAATTAATTCCACTTTATCTGTATTACTTTCTTCATTTCTTTCTTCATTGTTGGGTTCAATAGTTGATTCACGTTCAGATGGTTATAGAATTGTTTTATCTTCTAGATCACGTATTTCAGAAAAACTTTTCATCGAAGTTCTAAAAGATGACTATGATCTGCATTCAATTATTAGTGCATCTTTAACAGGAACTCATAATGTCAATTGGCGAACATGGTGTGTTGCTAAAAAATTTGGAATAGTTGGACGTGGTGCAATTTATGAAAGAAAATCAGCTAGGTTTTTGTATGAACGATACTCCAAAACTGCACTTGTACGTGAAGCGCTTCGTGAATTATTTCATGACAAATATGATCTTAAAAATTCTGATAATATTTTAAAAAAAATCCGTGAAGATGAAATCCATATTAAATGGTTAGAAGTTGACCAATTTTCAAAATTAGCAGAACCTATTTTAGATCATACGACAAAATATTACTCGTCTCCTGCAAATCTTGACAAAGGAATTCTTGATCTTGTAAAAGCTCGACTTCAGAAAACAAAGCATCGTCTAATTTGTGCTAGATGTGGCAAATGGGAACGATTAGTTGAAACTCATGAAGTTAAAAATATCCTAATCTGTCCTTATTGTAAGGGAAGACAAATCACCGCAACTTACCATTCTGATTATGATCTTCCAAAAATTATCCGAAAGAAACATGAAGGAAAAAAACTATCATCTGATGAAAAACACAAGTTTGATCGTGCCTGGAAAGTCTCATCTTTGGTGGAAAATTTTGGGAAAATTGCTATTACTGTAATGTCTGGATATGGCGTTGGTGCTGATACTGCAGCAAGAATTTTACGAAATATGGTTGATGAGGAACATCTCTTCAAACAAATCTATGAGGCAGAAAGACAATATGTTGTAACAAGAGGTTTTTGGGATTCTTAATTTTTCTTAGTAATTTTAGAAAATGCAGTTAAAAACAATTCAATTCTACCTTCTAGTCCAGCCTTTGCGTTTAATCCCGTTATTGAAACAATTTCTCCTAATTCACATTTATCAATTAGTCTTGCTTGATTTCTCCATCCTTTAACCCAAATTTGACCTGTATCATCTTCTACAAACATTTCTGAAAGTGATATTGATTCTCCCGATTTTGTTTGAACTTCACGTCTTTCAGGAACTTTTAAGATAATTGCTTCAATACAATAATTTTCATCTATTTTGATATCATTTATTTTTGTTCTAATCTGAGATAATGATGGAATTGATTCATCATTGTCTAATTTTCTTACAAATGAATTATCATCAAGTGTAATTGAATTTCCGTATACTTTTGATGGCATACACTCTATTACATCGCCTTCTTCACAGATACTAGTTGAATTTGAAAAATCACTAATATTGTACAAGTTTCTCTTATTGTCAACTGCTAAAATCATACTCTTCCCATTCTCTGTCGGTGATATAGAAAGAATTCTCGCAATTACTGGCTCTGCTTCTTTTCCTCCTTCAATTTCAATAATTGTTGCATCATTTCCATGAATTTCTAATCCTTGATTTCCTGATTTAACTTTGACCCCTAGCAATCTTACTTTTGCAGCTTGTGAGATCATGTTGGGAATAGATGATTCATCTTTTCCCCAAAGAACTACTCTAATCGCATTTCCATCTTTTCCTTTTAGTCTCATTCTAAGCGCTTTTCCAGGCTGGCCTCGAGAATTTGTAAATTCCATTCCGCTGATTATCCCATCAATCATGCCTGAAATTACAAGATCTTTTTGTCCTTCTTGTAATTCGCTAATATCTTTTGTAATGGTATCGATAGTTGGAATTTCACTTTCACTATCTACAGTTTCAATATTTGAACCAGAACCAATGTTTATTGTTGGTGAGCCATCAAGATCCGATTTAACATAAGCTTTAATGATTTTAATTAAATCTCCTGGTTTCAGATTTTCTAGACCTGGTAAATTTGCTTTTTCATCCCATAATTTTACACTGGCAGTGGAATTTTCATCGTATACTGTCATTGTTCTAAGATAAAATGGTGAACCGTCTTTTCTTGAAAATTGTTTTGCTGGTGAAAGATTCAAAACTCTTGTTTCTAATGAAATTTCTTTTGCTCCTGCGTACAGATCCTTTAAACCCATTTCTACTTTTAGTGGCTCAGATAAAGTAACCCCGTAATCAGATGCAATCAAAAATAACGCTCCTTGATCTGTCAAATATCCTGCACCAATTTTTTCTTTTTTAAGCTTAATTTGCTCTTCTACATCTTCTTTTGACAGTTCAGGTTTTTGCTCAAGCAATTTACTCATTAAATTTTCTAATTCTGACAATTCATTTTTTGTAAACTTGATGTATTAATAAAAATTTCATTAGGTTCTAAATTTTTTACTTTAGAAAAATGATCGCTTTTAACATCTTTTTCTAATATTGAAATTTTAAAAAACTTGCTTTTACCATGTTTCTTCATGATTTATCTTAAATAATTCAATTTTTATAGCAATCATCTTAATTTGTCTCATTAACTAAATTAATAAGAAGATCGCAGTTTTGTTATGTCCTGCATTGATGTTAAACATCTGTCTAAATCATATGGTTCAATTCGTGCTGTAAATGATCTTGTATTATCAGTAAAATCAGGACAGGTCTTTGGATTTTTGGGTCCTAATGGGGCAGGAAAATCCACTACAATCAAACTTCTTACAACTCTAATTCCTCCTTCAAGTGGAACTCTTTCAATTTTAGGCGTTGATGCTGTAGCAAATCCTCTTAAAGTTCGTCATAAAATAGGCGTTGTTTTACAACAACCAAGTTATGAGCCTACTTTGTCAGTTGAAAAATCTCTTGATAAATATGGGCTGATGTGGAATGTTCCAAAAACTGAGCGGAAAAAAAGAATGGAGCAACTTTTGATAGATTTTGATCTTGTAGAAATTCGAAAGAAAAGAAATGAAGATCTTTCAATCGGACAACGAAGAAGAGTCCAGGTAGCTCGTGAATTTATGCATGATATGGAATTGTTATTTTTAGATGAGCCAACTGTTGGTTTAGATCCAAGTGCTAGAAGAAAACTGTTAGATTATTTAAAAAATAAAGTAAAAACAGGATTAACAATTTTTTACACAACTCACATTCTTACTGAAGCTGAATATCTCTGTGATGAAATAGCTATAATCGACAGGGGTAAAATTCTCACGGTTGATTCCCCTGATTCTCTAAAGAACAAATTTGGAAAAGAAAAAACTATAAAAATTCATTTATTAGAAAAACAAACTAGAATCTCATCTCTTCTTTCTGGAATTTCGGATTTTCAAATTGATTATGAGAATGGAACTAATATCATAATTCATTCAGAACAATCTGAATTAGTACTGTTAAAAGTATTGAAAATACTTAATGATAATGCAATTGAAATTGAAGATCTTTCAGCTGTACCTACAAATCTTGAAGAAATATTTTTAAAAATGATGAGAGACAATGCATCCAATACTTAGACTTGTAAATAGAAATCTTACGATTTCTCTCAATCCTGGATTTTTAATTTGGCAGGTTATTTTTCCTTTGATCTACATTTTTGTTGCAGGATTTGCATATGCTCCATTAATTAACCAAGTTCCATTTGGTGCAAAAGATCTTGATTATCCCGCATTTTTAGCATCAGGTATGATTGGATTTAACATCATGAATAGTACTCTTGTTTCTGGTATCATTATCTGGAATGATAGAAGGCATGGAATGTTTGAACAAATTATGTCTGGGCCATTTACTAGAAGTCATTACATCCTTAGTAATATCTGCACTATAGGAATTGTTGGGTTAGTAAGTGCAACTTTGATAGCCCTAGTTGGTTATCCCGTATTTTTTGAATCTGTAGAATTTTCATTAATCACTATTCCAATAATTGTTTTTGGTGCTATTACCGGCTCTGTATTATTTGGTTCATTAGCATCAATAATTTCTACTAGATTACGCTCAAGTGAGGGATTTAATGTAGTAATTAACACTGTTTTTCTGTTTTTTGCTTTTGTTAGTACTGCATTTTATCCAGCTGCAGGTGCACCTGAACCCCTGAGATCTGCATTTTATCTTAATCCACTTACTTATCTTGTAGATGTAATTAGAGCAGGAATTTTTGGAAGTGTCACTGAATTTGTGGTTATTGAAATGATAGTGCTTGTTGGTATTGCATCAATACTATTTGTTGTTGCTTCAAAACTTCTTACAAAATTAGATTTCTAGAAAATATAATTAATTTTTAGACTTTTCATATAATTCATTAACTTTTTTGATAATATCTAAATTTTCATAATCAACTAAACTCAAATTCGGTATTACACAATTGTGAATTAGTCTTCCTCCTGTTGAAACAAAAAGATGATTTTCTGTATCTATTGAATATACATCCTGATCTTTTTCCTCATGGACAGTTTTAGTTGTTTTGATCATGTAAAGATTTTCATTTATCATATGCCATAGATTTTTGTTATGTTGTCTATGTATCTGAGATTTTGTAAAGCCAGATATTGAAGCAAGCTTGTTGTATTGAACTTCCTTCTTTGATACTAATGTGTACAACATTTTGCCACTGATAGTTCGTCCTTCTATAACGCTTGGTGAATGAGTTCCACTAGTCAATGTCATTACATAACCCATAGACAATAGCAACAAATCCAATCCAGCTACTAGAATCTTAGATACAGTTCCAGCCTGTACCAAACCTAATGAAGGCATAAATGAACCATCTCCTCTAAAATATCCACTTACAAATTGTTCTTTCATCTCTCTTGATACAAAAAAGATAAACTCTGGAAGACATTTGGAATTAGACTCTCTACCACATCCTAATGTATCAGCTACAAACAGTGAAAATGGAGTTGACTTTACTCCAACATGTGTTACGTTTTTTTGTGTGGTTATGTAATAGTTTAATTCTAGATGTTCTAAAATTTTACACACATCAGAGATGTATTTTATCTCATTTTTGTTAAACGAAAATCTTGTGGAATATCCTTTACCATAGTTACTTACAGAGCCTTCGGATACATAATAGCCAAGCAATCTGCAAAATTCGGGAGTAATTGAGATTGATTCTGGCATATTATGCCTAAATCTCCAATTGGTTGATTCAAAATTAAAAGACTGCTTAGTATCCATATTTGGAAGATCTGCAACAAAGGGAATGTTATCATCTACCTTGATGTCTTTTGCGAGTTTTTCAGATAGAGAATCAGATACAATCATGACATGTTCATCAGTAGTTGTAATGGAGCGATTTGTTCTTGTAGTGAGTGATATCATTTTTCCTGAGAACTGTCTTTTCCATTTTGTTATGACCTTGTCAAAGATTGATTTTTTCTTAATTGGATCATATGAAAGCACATCGTTTTGATAACCCTTTTCCACATATTCGCTAATTGTGATCGGCCTCATTCCAATTTGAGTTTTAATGAAGAGAATTTCATTACCATCAAGACAATGCCCTCCAATAACTCCTGGATACATTTTTGGTCTGTTGTCTAAATTTTTATGTATTTCATCTGCAAATTTCCACATCTCATCAAAATCAACACCTTCCTTATCACAAATCATTTTTGTTATTTGAGCATAATTGATTAGCCATCCATAATATGTTGTATCAACTAATATTTTTGCAAGTTCTGCAGTTTTAGTTGTAGACATCCAATCTATTTTTTTAAATCTTTTTTCTAAATCGGATTTTATTTCTGGATCTATTTGTTTGTCATCAGATGAAATAAATTTTGTATATTTTTTGATATCTTCTAAAAATCTTCTATGTACACCACGAACTGGTGAAAACAAAACTGGTACTGTTGATCTTTTTTGAATTTTTTCTGTTGTCCCAGGTTTTACTGTGGAATGAATCAAAACTCCCTTCAAACCTTTAAAATCTCGAATCCAATTTATTGTGATATCATCAAATTCTTTTAGTTCTCCTGGAAGGCAAACATGAAGATATTCTGGATTTTCAATTACCATATTTTTGGAATAATTTTTACATTTTGATTCATTAAGATCAATTCCTACACAATCAAAATTTCTTTCAACAAGTAAATTAAACAAGGTTTCTCCAACTTCCCCCATACCTAATACGATATCTGTCATTATACCTAATTTCTGAAAAACTACCTATATTATATTCATGTTACAAATTCTTCTTTTTAAAATAAGGTAGCCCGGCCCAGACTCGAACTGGGGTCAAAGGCTTCAAAGGCCTCTATGCTTGACCGCTACACTACCGGGCTGCTAAATCGAGCACTCTCATTCCCTTAATGAACTTTTTAACTGGTTCTGATTCAAAATAATCTGAAACTATTCGTTAATAATTTTCATTAGTTTTTGTATAGGATTTTCCATTTTTCCAACAATCTTTTTTGCTCTTTTTTGATTTAGATTATTTGATGAATTAAAAACTTTCTTGATATGATTAGAAATTTTCTTTGGATTTGTTTCTCTTTTCACTAAATGTTTTCTTACCAAGAAATCATCAATAATATTTGGAACACCATGATATGATATAGTTGGAATTCCCATTAATGCTGATTCAGCCGTCATGGTACCTCCAGATCCTATAAAAATATCTGTATTGTTTAACAAATGTTTTCCATCATATGTCATTTTTAAAATTTTAGCTTTATTACCAATTATTTTTTCAATATTTTGAACTTGTTTTGTATATCTTCCTAAAATAATTATATTTTCTTGATAGTGTTCAATTATAATTTTTTTGATGATTGGAATTATTTTAGATGATTTTGGTACATATGATGCTTGTTCTTCTTCTATTCTAATCAAAATATTTTTTTTATTATTTTTCTCAAATGGTAATTTTGCTTCTTGATTAATTTTTCTGTTTAAAGTAACAAATGCATCTATGGCTTTGTATGATATAATGTTCTTTTTTTCAATTCCATATTTAGAAAATTCATTTTTTGGGATTACATTAGGAATCAATAATTTTTGAATTAATGGCAATGTTAATCGCATAACTGCATCAGCATGTGGTGAATCGCAAAATGCTACATGTTTTATTCCTAAACCAAACGAAATTCTTGCTGCTTCAGGGGAACAATAACTAATTGCTATATCTGGTGAAAATCTCTCAATTTGTTTTGAAAGTTTCTCCATTCTGCTAATACTGGCTTTAAGCTTAGTTTTCTTATCCCCACCACCATGTTTTCCAACAAAAACAAGGTCAAAATTACGCATTTTTGCCAATTTTGAAACTTCATTGTACTCTCTTGAAGTACACAAAATATCATGCTTTTTTCCTAATTTTTCAATTATTTGTTCAGAAAACAATAATTGTTTTGGAGTAAGAATATCTATCCATATTTTCAAGTAATTTCCATAATTCTAGTTAGTTCAATAAGTTTTTCTTAGTCTATTACTAGCTGTAAGTGTGATGGGGGGAGCAAAAGTTGTTGTTTATGGTCTTAGTACAGAGGGATATGCTATTGCATCACAAATGGCAATTAAAGGTGCAGATGTTTACATAATAGACGAATCCACACCATCAGCAATTTCCCTAAAAGCAGAAATAGCTAAAACTTATCCTAACGTATCTTCACTAAAAGAAGATGAGCCTCTTTTGGCTATGGAACCAATTGATGTAGCCATTTCTAAAGCTCAATATCTTTTCTTTACACCAAGAATTAGAAAAACAGGACAAGATATCAAAACTGAAATCCATTCCAAATTCAAGGATGCAGTCACTTCATTAAAGAAAAACAGCTCTGTTGTTTTTACACTTCCAACAGGCTTTGGTGGAAATAATGAAAATATTTCATTACTTGAACATGTGACAGGTCTTGAAGCTGGGAAACATATTTCATATTTTTATTATCCATTAGAAGATCTAAACCAACAACCAAAAATTATCGGTTCTTTTAATGGAAAGAAAGATCCTGTACTACATGATTTACTTACTATGGGCAAAAAAGAGAAAAAGTTTGTTGCTATTTCATCATCAGAACATTTTCATGCCATTAATGTCCTTTCTAGATTTTCTAGCTTGTGTAGTGTTTTAGAAGTTTGTAAATATGCCCAAGATGATGTAACAAAAAATGATCTTTCTTCAGATGATTTTCAGGAGATATTTCTAGATAATATGGTCAGTGGCCTATTTGATCTAAAATCTTTGGGTTCCTCGTTTGAAGGTGCAAATTCCCTCATGTATCTAATTAATGGAAGTGTAAAAGGAATTGATGGCTATATCAAACGATTAATTGATGAAATTCGGGCAACTTTAAAGAAAAATGATCTCAAAGCAAGCAGAACAAAAATTGCATTGTCTTGGACTCTTGATCAACATGCAATGCGCGGAGATAAAATTGAAATGCTTCAAAATTTGACTTCTAGACTACGTGATTATATTGGTGATGTTGAAGCTTATGAAGATCCAAATTTTGATTTATTTCATAGTGATAAAACCACAATTGTTGTAGCATGTTCTAAAAACGATTTTGATATTATTGAAAAAACCAAACAAAGTTCTGAATTAATCATCGTCAAAGCTAATCCTTTATGCGAAACAATTCAATAATAGTATAAATTAGCTAAAAGATTATTTCGTTTGAATTGTCAAGTGAAAATAATTCTGATGAAATACCAATTAACATAGTATCTGAAAAACAAACAGATTTTGAAGATTTACCAGAAGAATCAACTTACTCAATAACTGTTGAAGAACTAACAAAATTATTAGATAAAGAAAAAGATAAAGTGTCTGAATATGAAGCAAAATTAAAACACATATTGGCAGACTTTCAAAATCAAAATAAAAAAACACAATCAGATATAGAAAAAGGTGTTAATACAAAAATAGATGAATTCATGTTAGATTTTCTAAAAATATATGATGATTTTATTCGTGCAAAAGAAGTGTTGTCTGATAATAAAATAAATTCTGACGGATTAGAATCTATTTTAAAAAACATGGATTCACTATTAAAAAAATATCACGTATTTCCAATCGAAGCTCTGGGAGAGATCTTTAATCCAAACTTTCATGAAGCCATTTCTATTATTACTGATCCTGATTTAGATGATAACACAATTACAAAAGAGATCAGGAAAGGATATATTTCTCATGAGAGGGTTATAAGGCCTACACTAGTAGAAATTTCAAAAAAAGGATGATAAAAAAATGGCTAAAATAATTGGAATCGATTTAGGAACAAGTAACTCTGCTGCTGCAGTAGTAATGGGCGGAAAACCAACCATTATTCCAGCTGCTGAAGGTTCCACTGTTGGAGGTAAAGCATTTCCATCAGTTGTGGCATTTTCTAAAGATGGTGAACTCTTAGTTGGTGAACCTGCAAGAAGGCAAGCAGTAACAAATCCTGATAGTACTATTGTTGCTGCCAAAAGGAAAATGGGAACAGATCATACTTTTAAAATTTTAGACAAAGAATACAAACCTCAACAAATTTCATCGTTTATTCTCCAAAAAATCAAAAAAGATGCTGAGGCATTTATTGGTGAACCAGTGGAGAAAGCAGTTATCACAGTCCCTGCATACTTTGATGATAATCAACGTCAAGCAACTAAAGATGCTGGAACAATCGCTGGACTTGATGTAGTCAGAATTATCAATGAGCCGACTGCGGCATCTCTGGCATTTGGATTAGATAAAGCAAAAGAAGACATGAAAATTCTCGTCTTTGATTTTGGTGGCGGTACATTAGATGTCACAATTATGGAAATGGGCGGAGGTGTCTTTGAAGTAATGAGTACATCAGGGGATACTCAGTTAGGTGGAACAGATATGGATAAAGTTCTGATTGATTATATTGTTGATGAATTCAAAAAGAAAGAAGGTGTTGATCTTTCACAAGATACAACTGCAATGACGAGAATAAGGGAAGCTTCTGAAAAAGCAAAAATTGAGTTATCAACTGTTATGGAAACCGATATTAATTTACCATTTATTGCGCATGATCCTTCAGCAGGTGCAAAAAATCTTGAATTAAGATTAACTAGAGCTAAATTAGATGAGTTAATTGGACCAATCGTTGAACGATGTAGATCCTCCATATTGAAAGCACTTGAAGATGCAAAACTTTCCAACTCTGATATAAATAAAATTGTCATGGTGGGTGGACCAACAAGAATTCCATTAGTTAAAAAATTTGTAAGTGAAATTATCGGTAAAGAAACTGAATCAGGTGTTGATCCAATGGAAGCTGTAGCAATGGGAGCAGCAATTCAGGCAGGAATTATTGCCGGAGATGTTACTAGTGATATAGTCTTACTTGATGTTACTCCGCTAACCTTAGGAATTGAAACTTTGGGTGGTGTAAGAGAACCATTAATTGAAAGAAATACAACAATCCCAACTTCTAAGAGTAAAGTTTTCACTACTGCAGCTGATAATCAAACTGCTGTAACAATTCATGTTGTTCAAGGTGAACGTCCAATGGCAACTGACAATGTTTCATTAGGAAGCTTTAATCTAACTGATTTACCTCCTGCTCCAAGAGGAATTCCTCAAATTGAAGTAAAATTTGATATTGACGCAAATGGAATTATCAATGTAACTGCAAAGGATCTTGGAACACAGAAAGAAGCAAAAATTACCATTGAATCTACATCAAAGTTATCTAAAGAAGAAATTGAAAAATTAAAAGAAGATGCAGAAAAATTCTCTGATGAAGATAAAAAGAAAAAAGAAAAAATTGATCTTAAAAATGAGGCAGAAAGTTACATTTACACTACAGAAAAATTGGTTAATCATGATCTAAAGGATAAAATCTCTCAAGAACAGGGAATTAAAATTACTGATGCTGTAAAGGAAGTCAAAGAAGTTTTAGATCGAGAACCAAATGAATTAAAGCCTAAACTTGAAGCATTACAATCTTTAGTTAATGAAGTAACTACAGAACTTTACAAAAATGCTTCACCTCCTCCAGGTGCTGAAGGACAACAAAGTGCAGGTGCTGAAGGACAACAAAGTGCAGGTGCTGAAGGACAACAAAGTGCAGGTGCTGAAGGACAACAAAGTGCAGGTGCTGAAGGACAACAAAGTGCAGGTGCTGAAGGACAACAAAGTGCAGGTGCTGAAGGACAACAAAGTGCAGGTGCTGAAGGACAACAAAGTGCAGGTGCTGAAGGACAACAAAGTACTGAAAATCAAACAAATGAATCATCTACAACTGATGAAACAAAAACTAACTAATTTTCAAATTCAATCATTTATACGGTAATAATTGTAAAGGTATGATTCATGACAGCAAAACGTGATTATTACGAGGTTTTAGGAGTTTCTAAAACATCTTCTACAGATGAAATAAAAAAGCAATACAGAAAACTAGCTCTAAAATTCCATCCTGACCGTAACAAATCTTCTGATGCTGGAGAGCATTTCAAAGAAATTTCTGAAGCATATGCTGTCCTTTCTGACCCCGAAAAGAAACAACTCTATGATCAACATGGTCATGCAGGTGTAGATGGAAGATATTCAAGTGAAGATATTTTTCAAGGTGCTCGTGGAGATTTTAGTGATATATTTGGTCGTAGTGGGGGCGGATTTGATTCAATTTTTGAATCAATCTTTGGTCGCGGTGGCGGAGGATTTAGTTTTAGCCAACAAAGAGGTTCTGACATTCTCTATGAAACTTCAGTAACATTAGAAGACGTTCTTCATGGAAAAAAAATGGAAATTGATTTAGAAAAGCAAATTAGATGTGATAATTGTAATGGAACTGGATGTAAACCTGGAACTAACAAGAAAACATGTTCAACATGTAATGGTCAAGGACAAGTAAGGCAAACTCGCAATATGGGGTTTGCTTCTTTTGTAACTGCCGCGCCATGTTCAACATGTAATGGTCAAGGTTCTATTATTGAAACCCCATGCAATGAATGTAGAGGCCAAGGAAAGAAAAAAGGCAACAAAAAAATTACTTTTGAAATTCCACCTGGAATTGATTCAGGAGATTATACAGTTCCAGACGAAGGAAATGAGGTTCCAGGAGGCTCTAATGGTGATTTGATAGTACGAGTTAGAGTTCAACCTCATTTAAAATTCAAAAGAGATGGAAAAGATATTTTTTATGATCAGGATGTCTCAATGATTGATGCTGCATTAGGATGTGAGATTGTTGTTCCAACTTTAGATGGAACAGAAAAAATTAAAGTTGATTCTGGTAGTCAACCAAATACTATAATCAAACTTAAGGGAAAAGGAGTTACACACATCAATTCTAGAGGTAAGGGAGATCAGTATGTTCGAATTGTAGTGAATATTCCAAAAAAACTCAGTAAGCATCAAAAAAAGCTTCTAGAGGAATTTCAAAAAGATAGTGACTAGATAAATGAAAATTGCTTTAGATGTTGATGGTGTACTTGCTGACGTAATAATACCTTGGTTAAATTATAGTAATACAATTCGACCTAAAATCTCAAAATATGATATAACTGATTGGGATTTCTGGAAGAACCACCAAATCAATCAATATGATTTCTATACGGAATTAAGTTCTTGCTGGAAAAATTGGAATTCTATACCTCCAACTGAAGAGAATTTATCCTCTGTTACAAAAAATCTTTTAGAAATAGGTCAGGTAGATATTGTTACTGCGAGAGAACGTTCTACTGATTCTTTTGTAAAAAGTTGGCTTAATCATCACAACATATCTTTTGATAATTATGTATCTGTAATTGATGGACCGATGAAAGCCGATTTGGATTATGATGTTTTTATTGACGATTCGCCACTTAATGCATTAAAATTTCTTAAAAATAAAAAAAAAGTAGTTCTGTATTCACAACCCTGGAATCAACATATTTCTGAAAATAAAATACATAGAATTTCAATTCTTTCAGAAGCTATAGAAAAAATTAATTCAGTTTAGTCTTTTACAAGTTTTCTAATATTTACTTGATGTCCACTCCTAACATGAGAGGAATGAGTCGTATTCAATAATTCCTTTACTTTTTCATCATTGTAGAATTTTACATTATATTGTCCAAGTACTTTTTTACAATTTGAACAATATACTTCGTTAAACTCCATTTTTTCACTTGATTGATTAGATTATTTTTTCATAGTATAATAAAGAAACTTATTCTAGATTTCAAAAATTCATAATGCGGGAGTCACCCAGCCTGGTCAACGGTGTAAGGTTCAGATCCTTATCTTCTAGGAGTTCGTGGGTTCAAATCCCACTTCCCGCATTTTGTTCAAATATTTCCTAATTTTTTCTTAATGTTTTTTAAAAGAAGATTATTTACTATTTCGCCTGAAACTTTTCCTCTTAATTCCTTCATAACAATTCCCATCAATGGCCCAATTGATCGTTCTTTTTGATTTTTGACTATTTCTTGATTTTTTTCAATTACATCCACGATGATTTCTTCTACTTTTACTTCATCAATAGTCTCAATTGACGCATTTCTCAATGCTTCATCAATTGTTTGAGATTTGCCAGACATGATACTCTCATAAATTATCTCAATTGATTCTTTTGCAATTTTTCCTTCTGCTAATAGTTGAAATGATTTTACTATGTTCTCTTCTGTTAATAATTTAGAATTTAGACCGTTTCTCTCTAAATTAGTAATTGTAGAACATAAAATTGATGCAACAAATGTAGGATTGACTTTAATTTTTCCAACAATTTTTTCAAACAATTCAATATAGCGTGAATCAAAAATTTGCTCAGAAAGCTGAGAATTCAATTCATATTTTTTTTGTAACTCTAAAAGTGATTCATCCCATGATTTTGGAATATTTTTTGTAGCATTTTCTAATTCTTGATTTGTAATTGAAATTGGCGGGATATCTGTTTCAGGATACATTCTTGACGCACCTGGACGTGGTCTTAAGAATACTGTTTCACCAGTCTGTGTAGCCAATCTAGTTTCTGCAGGGACTCCTTTTTTGGCTTCTTCTAATCTATTGATAATTGAATTAATTGCAAAATCTATTTTTGAAGAAGGAGCTGCAATAATTAAAAATGCGTCGTTTTGATTAACCTTTAAAATATTTCTTACAATTAAAATATCGTCCTCTTCAATTCCATAGTTTGGTAGTTCATCAGAATGAAAAACTCCTCCAATACCATAAAACTTTACTAATTGTCCTATCTCTTTTCCTAATCTAATTCCTTCAAATGGTGTATATCCAAACATTCCAGAAAAATTTTCAATTTTTATTGCTTTGATAATTGAATTATCTTTTAATGCTTTTTGAATTATTTTAGATTTACAGCTTTTCCAATTTTCAGTGATATCAAAAATATTTTCTCTTTTTGAAATTCCTTCAAAATCTGAATTCCTTAATTTTTCAGCAATTTTTACTAATCCAAACTGTCTTTTAGCCTCGAATTCTACTACTTTTTCCAATTGATCTAATTGTTGAACCCCTTTTACTTCTACTACTCCCCCTCCATCTTTTACTGAAACATTGACATCTTGTCTAATCGATCCAATTCCTCTTGTTACTTTTTTGGTACTTCGTAATAGCCTACCTAAAGATAATGCGATTTTTTTAATTTTTTTAGAATCTCCTTCTACAGGATCTAATGCAATCTCTAAAAGAGGTACACCAAGTCGATCCAAGCTATATTCTCTAATGTTTCCCTTATCTCCAAGAAGTTTTGCTGCATCTTCTTCAAGACAAATTGATTGTATACCTACTTTCTCACCATCAACTTCAATTTGCCCTCCTTGTGAAATTAACATGGTTCGTTGAAATCCTGTTGTATTTGAACCATCAATTACAGTTTTTCTCATTGGATAAATTTCATTAAAAATTTTTGAATGAAGCGATGTTGCAATTACAAGTGCAAGATCTTTTGCATCATTATCTAAGTTATGAGGTGGCTCTTCATCTTGTTCAACTAAGCAGCTACTTTCTGAATTTGCATAATAGACTATTGTTTTTGATTTTAATTTTTCAAATAATACAGCTGGATCATATTCTCCCAATTCACTCTTAACTGCACGCAATTTCCTTTGAAATTTAATTGAATATTCTTCTGATTCAATTGGTTTACAATTACAAAATAATTTTTTGTTTGTTGCTAATTGTTGATGAATTTCTAGTCCTACTTTTAATCCAATATCACTTATAGAAAATTCTGACACTTTATTTCCTCTCTTAATTTGATATCTCTGATGCAATATTTCTCAGCATAATTTTCTTTATTTCTTCAATATTTCGTGAATTTCCTATTGCCCACATTGTCTTAACTAATGCTACTTCTGGAATCATATTTTCTAATGGAATTATACCTAAATTAAGCAAATCACGACCACTCTCATAAACTGTCATTCGAACTCTACCATCAATACATTGCGAAGTCATACCTAGAAAAATTCCTTTCTCATTTGCTTTTTTTACACTATCATACATTGTCCTTCCTATATGGCCTAATCCTGTTCCTTCAAAAATTATTCCTTTGTAACCCATTTCAATAATTTTTTCTAATAAACCTGGATCATATCCAGGATGATATTTCACTAATACAACTTTAGTATCTAGGTTAATTCTTGGATAGAATTCATTTATTTTAAAAAAATCTTCTTTAATGTTTTTTTGAATTTGATTTTCTGCAATTATGAATGCAGGATTATCCCCAATTGTTTGAAATGCACCTCTTTTGCTAGTATGGTTTTTTCTTACTCTAGTTCCTATATGACATGCAATTGTTTCATCATTTTCATCATGGTGCATCACAACATAGACACCTTTAGTATTACTTGTAGTGATAAATTTTGTTGCACCAATCAAATTTAATGCTGCATCAGATGAAGCACGATCTGAAGATCTTTGAGAACCTACAAGTACAATTGGTATTGAAAATCCTGCCAATGCAAATGAAAGAAATGATGATGTATAATGCATGGTATCTGTACCATGTGCAATAATTATCCCAGCATAATCTGATTTAGAATATTCATTTATCTTTTTAGCAATTTGTAACCAATGTTCAGGTTGTATATTTTCAGAATATTCTGAAAATATTACCTCTGCATCAATATTGGCAATTTTTGCAAGCTCTGGAACAGATGCATTAAGTTCTTCAGCTGTTAATACAGGAGTTACTGAGCCTGTTCGATAATCAACCTTACTTGCAATTGTTCCTCCAGTTGATAACAGTAAAATTTTTGGCAATCCTTCAATTTTTTCTATTCTTTCACTTTTTTCAATTATTTTTTCTGTATCTTGATTTTTCTCAATGTTCTTAATTTCAGCAATTTCTAACCCTACATTGTATCCATTTTTTAATTTCAAAACAATGTGTTTGTCATCACTATGTTCATACCTTGGCATTATTATGCCTGAATACGCAATATCTGCAATAATCTTGACAGAATCGCCTACTGCAATTTTATTTGCCTTTAGAAATTCTAGCGAATTACCCTCATATCCTCTGTATTCTGACATTTATGAGAATTAGATTTGTTATTTAATTAAAACTACCTGTAATAGGAAGCCACTAGTTTTTCGCCTAATTTTAGATCTTTTTGCTCTCTGACTTTTTTTACTGCTTCTTCAAAGTGTTTCATAGTAACCTTGGCATCAATTGTAGTTTTCTCAATATCTTTCTCATCTGGATGTGAATCTAAAAATTCATGAATTACAAGAGATACTGCAGTATTTGCAATAGATGCTGTGTCTGCACCGCTGAGCCCATCAGTTAGATCAGCAATTTTCTCAATATCTACATGTTGAGGATCACTTTTATCATCCATTATTGGAATTTTTGCTGCATTGATTTTCAAGATGCTCTTTCTGCTCTCTTTATCTGGAAGTGGAATCTGAATAATCTTATCAAATCGTCCAGGCCTTAATAATGCAGGATCTATCATATCTGCTCTATTTGTTGCAGCTAACACAATAACGCCGTGCATATTTTCCATTCCGTCTAATTCTGTAAGTAATTGACTGACAACTCTTTCAGTAACTGCTGTTTCTCCACCTGCTCCTCTTATTGGTGCAATAGAATCTATTTCATCAAAGAATATAACACATGGAGCAGATTGACGTGCTCTTTTGAAAATCTCTCTAATTCCTCTCTCTGATTCTCCTACCCATTTTGATAAAAGCTCGGGGCCTCTAACAGAAACAAAGTTGGCTTCACTTTGTGTAGCTACTGCTTTTGCAAGTAATGTCTTACCTGTTCCACTTGGACCGTGAAGTAAGATTCCTCTTGGCATAGTATGTCCTAATTTATCATAAAGGCCAGGATATTTCATAGGCCATTCAACGGCCTCTTGTAGCTCACGTTTGACTTCTTCTAATCCTCCAACATCATCCCATTTTACATCTGGGTTTTCTATGAAAACTTCTCTCATACCTGATGGAGTAACTTCAATCAAAGCTTTGAGGAAATCATCATTATTTACAATTAATTTATCTAAAGTTTCTGGAGGAATTTTCTCTTCTTCTAAATTAAGAATAGGTAGTAATCTTCTCAAGCATTTCATTGCAGCCTCTTTACAGAGATATTCCAAGTCTGCTCCAACATAACCGTGACTGACTGCTGAAATTTTATCAATATTAACATCATCAGATAGCGGCATGTTTCTACTATGAATTGCAAGAATATCTTTTCTTCCTTTCTTGTCTGGAACTTTAATCTCAATCTCTCTATCAAATCTTCCCGGTCTTCTAAGTGCAGGATCAATTGCATTTGGTCTGTTTGTTGCAGAAATTACTATTACTTTTCCTCTAGCTTCTAGACCATCCATTAATGACAACATTTGAGAAACAACTCTTCGTTCAACTTCTCCAGTAACTTCTTCTCTTTTTGGTGCAATAGAATCTATTTCATCAACAAAGATAATTGATGGAGATTTTTCTCTTGCCTCTTTGAAAATTTCTCTTAGTCTAGCTTCACTTTCTCCGTAAAACTTACTCATAATTTCTGGACCTGAGATACTGATAAAATGCGCATTACTTTCATTGGCTACTGCTTTTGCAAGTAATGTCTTTCCTGTTCCGGGAGGACCATACAATAAGACACCTTTTGGTGCTTCAATTCCCAACTTTTCAAAAATCTCTGGATGTCTTAATGGAAGCTCAATCATTTCTCTGACTTTCTTAATCTCATCTGTTAAACCACCAATGTCTTCATAGGTTACTTGTGGAACTCCACGCAATGTTTCTCCTTTTTCTGCAATATGGAAAACAGTTTTTTGAGTAACTAAAACAGCATCAGCTGCGGGGGTAACTCCAATAACTTGAAAAGTTAAACGTCCACCAAAATATGGAACCATTACATTGTCACCTTTAATCAAAGGAACACTTTCTAGAGCATCTGCAAGATACCTTTCATCAATTGGAGGAATTGCCTCTAATGGAGCAACTACTACTTTTTCTGCAGCAACTGCCTTTATTTTTCTAACAGAAATTGTATCTCCGATTGCAATTCCTGAATTATTTCTTCCAAGTCCATCAATTCTAATAATTCCTTTTCCTTCATCAGATGGATACAAAGGTAGACATTTTGCAACCGTTCTTCTTTTACCTTTAATTTCTATAACATCGCCTGTAGAAGCATTTAGAGTATCCATGGAATCATAATCGATTCTTGCTACTCCTCTCCCAACATCTCTGGTATATGCTTCGAGAACTTTGAGGGAAAGACCACTTTGGCTCATACAGAAATGCCCTTTGTCTAATTTTTATACCTTTGTGGTAATTTTCTTAACTTACAATAGACATCACAAGCTTAAAATCCTCTTTACGTAGGAAACGATCAACTTGGGTAAGAGACCATTAGTTAGAAGACGTGGCCGTGGAGGCATGCAGTTTAGGTCTACGTCTACTGGTAAAGTAGGCTCCAAGGCAAATTATCCTCGTTTTCCACTTGCTGAACAACATGAAGGTGAAATTATCGATTTGGTTCACGAACGTGGACGAGAAGCACCATTGACTAAAATTCGATTTGAAGATGGATCTGTTTCATACATTCCAGCAATTCTTGGAGCTAAAGTAGGTGAAATTTTACAATTTGGATTAAAATCAAAAATTGAGAAAGGAAATGTAATAAGCGTTCAAAATATTCCTGACGGTACAATTGTCTGTAATATTGAAAAGCATTTTGGAGATGGTGGCGCTATAGTTAAATCTGCAGGTACTAATGCAACTATCTTCTCTCATGGTGATGAGGGAGTTACTGTTAAACTACCATCTGGAAGATTTACTACACTAAATCCAAAGAATAGAGCCATGATTGGCACTCTTGCTGGTGGTGGAGCAAGTGAACGACACTTTATGAGTGCAGGTAACAAATGGCGTAGTTTTAAGGCTAAAGGAAAGAAATATCCAATTGTCAGAGGTGTTGCTCAAGCAGCATATGTTCACCCACATGGTGGTGGTCGTCATCAACACGTCGGACAAAGCTCAACTGTTTCAAGAGATGCTCCTCCTGGTGCAAAAGTAGGAAGTATTGCAGCTAGAAAGACTGGTAGAGCTAGAATTAAAGAAAGAAAGTAGTTTCTCTTTAACCTAAAATTGATTAATGACTCTTTGAAATCTATTTTTAATGTCAAAACAACGAATTAGAATTTTTGTAACGGGTAGAGTACAAGGAGTTTTTTTTCGTCAGACATTAAAAGCTAAAGCAAAACAAAATGATGTGTCTGGTTGGGTCAAAAATCTGAAAGATGGTCGTGTTGAAGCTGTTTTAGAAGGGAACACAGAAAATGTTACCAGACTAGTTGAATGGGCTCATGGTGGACCTGCAAATGCAATTGTTGAGGATGTAGAAATACGAAATGAAAAATTCACTGGAGAATTTTCAAAATTTGATGTTGCATATTAATTAATTTTCTCAAATGCTTCTTTAATGATATTACCAAACTCTAAAATTTTTTGTTCTTTGCTTATTTGAATAATTTGTATTGGTTCTTTTCTACTTTTTTGAATTTTAATAATTACTCCTTCTTTTTGAGGTTCTACATCTGCAAACCATCTAAAAGTAATTGATTTGCAAAAAACAACTCTGTGCATCCTAATGTCTTCAACTACATTTTCTCCTAAAGAGAAACAAAATTCTCTAATGGAGTCAAAAAGAGGTAAAACTGAACTGGGAATTTGTTTCTTAAAATCTTCATATTTTCTTTTATTCCCAAATGAGATAATTCCTTCCATGATCTAGCAGTTTTGATTTAAATTATAAAGGTAGTAGATCTGCTGGCTCCAGTCTAGACGAATAGCCCCATTTCAAGGCATACAAGATCCGCCACGTTGACGAGGAAGCGTGGATGCCCCACCTTAGGATTGCTCCCTCCCGGACCTCATCCCTTTCGATGGTTCAGTCTTAGAAGTTATCCCTTCGAATATTTCTAGTCCTGCAACCACCCGCCTCGGCGTGATTTCATTTCCGCACACCAAGCGGGAATTACCCATCTAGAGATTTACCCAACAGTTGCTGATCTCTGCATATAGCCGGTTTCAGAACAGGGCACGGCTGGCACCCTAATCCTACCTACTACCATTTTTTCTAAAACAAAGTATGCTATATTTGCATTAGGTTTGATTTTCTTTCAGTTTTAAAACCATATTACATACTGAGCATATGTTTCCAGTGCATTCAGTTCCACATTTCTCACAAACTGTTTTTTCTTTTGGATTTGTAGTCTTTACAATTTGAGAAACTTTGAGAATTGATTGATACAAATTATTTTTAACTCCACTGTGTTTAGTTTCTAGTGAATTTAGAAATTCACGAATCTCTGTTCTTATTCCTTCATTCATGTGTGGACAAGGTTCTGATTGAAATGGAATATCATTTGTAAATGCATAAAACACTATTTCGGATTCATATATCTCACAAAATGGTTTTATTTTTCTTAAAGAATTTGAGGACGTATCAGGATCCATCCACCCAATTTTTGTTGTGTCTCCTGAAAGCATATTGATTACAAATGTTTGTAATGTATCATCTAGATTGTGACCTGTTGCAATAACATCTGCATCGATATCTTTAGCTGCATAATCTATTGCTCTCCTTCTAAGGGTTCCACATATTGAACATGATGAAGTTTTCTCATTTTCTCGTAAATCTAGGGCTTCATCTAGTGTTAATTCGAATAAATCTTTGTAAGAGTAAACTTTGTGTTCTACATTTAGTTCAGCACAAAACTTTTCAACAATCTCTAATGCCTCATTTCTATATCCTGGAATTCCTTCATCAATAGTAATTGCTTTAATTTTAAAACTATGAGTTGATGCCATTTCATTAATGATTTTCAGTAATGCCAGAGAATCTTTTCCTCCTGATACTGCAACTGCTACTAAGTCATTATGTTTAATCATATTATATTTTGAAATAGTTTTAGCAGTCTTTCTAACAATAGAGTTTGAGAAACAAGTTGAGCATAATTTTTGACCTGAATATTTTCTTGTATAGACAGCTGGGTTTTCACAACTATCACAAATCATGAAATTATTGATTCTTTTCCATTAATGATTCTTTAGGAAATATGATATATAAAATAAAAAAATAAAATAGTTTAATTCTATGTATTTCAAACAAATAAAATGGATTTTTACCAAATAACAGTAATTTTTTGGATATTGATTATTTGGTTCATCGTAGAAATATTAATTCAAATTTGGGTTAAACTAGTAAATAAAAAATTTCAATGGCTGATAATTTCAAAAGATGAAACACCTAAATTATCTAAAGATGGTTTAGAAAAATTCTTCCAGCATGGTTATGATTCAAAATTAGGATGGATTAGAAAATCAAATACTTCTAATCATGAAAAAGGTAAAGATGGAGAAACATTTTGGAGTATTAATGAAATTGGAGCTAGAACAAACCCAAAATTTGAAAATCAAAAATCTTCTATATCGTGTTTTGGTGATTCATTTACATTTTGTAGACAAGTGAATGATAATGAAACATGGGAACATTATTTATCAAAATTAGAAAAAACAAATGTACAAAATTTTGGAGTTGGAAATTATGGACTTGATCAAAGTATTTTAAGACTTGAACGAGAATATTCTAAAAATCAAACTGATATAGTGATTTTAGCTGTAGTACCTGATACAATATGTAGAATCGTGAGTTTATGGAAGCATTATTATGAATATGGCAATACTTTTGCATTCAAACCTAGATTTATCTTAAAAGATAATAAAATTGAATTAATCAAAAACATAATTGATGAAAAACAAAAATTTGATAATTATGAAAAATATCTAAAAGAAATTCAGGAATTTGATTATTTTTTCAAACAAAAATTTATTAAAGAAAAAATTTCTTTCCCATATTCTTTTAACATATTTAAAAATATAACAAGAAATTTATTAATTTTAAAATGGATTACAAAAATTTACTTTTATAGGAAATTAGGTAAAGATGTTTCAAAATTTGAATGGAAACCTATGAAAGTGATAATGGAAATAAATCTGAAATGGAGAATAAAATTATTTCAAGACTCAAATACTCTTATTTTATTTGAAAAAATCTTGGAACGCTTTTCAAAATTTAGTTTTGATCAGCAATTTATATCCATTTTTATGTTTATTCCTCAAAAAGATGATATGGAATTTATAAAATCAAATTTTCATTTTTATCAAAATTTTATAACAACAATTAATGGTATAAATGGATTGCATTTTATTGATGTGACCAAAAACTTTCTCAAAGTAGATAACTTAGATGAATTATATTCTGATGATAATCAATATGGTGGTCATTTATCTAAACAGGGTAATGAATTAGTAGCTAAAATTATTTATAAAAAATTACAAACAATAAAAAATTAACTTCTAAGATTTGTATCTATTTTATTCTGATTCAAATAAAATAATAATCGTTCTTTGTATCTTTTGATTTTTATTGAATTTGGATTATACAAATTATTATTTTCATCGGGATCATTTTGTAGATCATAAAATTCCCATGTTTGAGGAGTATCATTGTAAATTAATTTATGATCATCAAATTTTACACAAAAAACATTATGTTTGTGTGGAGATGGCCAAGGTCCATACAATCCACCTGTTTCAACAAAAACATCTCTATTTTTAGCATTTGGATCATCAATAAGTGGAATTAAACTTTCTCCTTGAATTTCTTCTAAATTTTCAGAAGGAACATGCCCAATCAATTCTCTAATAGTAGGAAAAAGATCAATTGTTCTACATTGTTTCTCAATAATTTTAGGGATGGAATTAGGTATGTGAAAAATACTGAATACATTGATTGTATAATCATATGTAAATACTCCATAAAATTTTTCTCCTTCTTTCTCTCCAATACTTGTTCCATGATCTGCAAAAAAGATTAGAATAGTTTTATCATCAATGTCAAATTCTTTCAATGAAGATTGGATTGCTTTAACATAACTATCACAGTCTGGTAAATAAGAATCCAATCTTTTATGATTTTCTTCTTTAGATTCAAAGAAATTATCATTCAATTCTTCATTATCTTTCTGTATTATTTCACGAACTAAATGTTTGTGAACCTCAGTATAATGTAAAAAAAGAAAAAATTTTTCTTTTTTAGACAATTTCTTTATAAGTTCTGTATGCCTTGTGACAAAATTTACTGACTTTTCATCAAAAATATTCCATTCATCAAATCCTTGTTTAGGGATAACAACCTCACTAATAATATCACATGAAGTATAATATCCAGATTTTTTTAAAATTTCAGGCAATGTTGTAATGAAATCTTTTTTAAATTCAAAAATATTATAATATCCATTTACTCCATGCTTGGAAGGATACATTCCAGTAAATACTGAATGAAGAGATGCAAAAGTATAGGGCGCAACAGTATTCATTTTAGAAAAATAATAACTATTTTCTTTTAGAGATTTTAATGTGGGACAATAATCAATCTTATCTTTACGAAATCCATCAATATTGATTAGTATAATATTGTAATCTTTGTATGAATTCATATGTAGCTAATTCATGGTTTTTTTATTAAGTTATATGTTTTTGAAACTAAATTAATTATAATTTTTCTAAATTTATTAATTCGGATATTGTGTTATCATTAAATTTTTTATTATACAAATTATAGTCATTTATAGAATCTAATTCTAACCAACCATTGTTTATTGGAATAGATTTGATTTTATGTCCTTCATCTATTAGACCTTGAAGTAAGTCTGTCATGTATGATTTCTGAAATGGTATGGATGAATTAAGTGGATTTGAGCCTGTTTTTGACAAATTTTTTGCTTTTTTATAAAATTCCTTCAAAATCGTTGTGCCTGAATTTTGAAATTTCATCAATCCAATATATTGTCCTTGAATTCGTTCAATATCGTTAACTTTCTGTCCGATATTTTTTATGAATCCTTTGTCATCTAGAATTAAACTTTCAGCATCATTTAATGGATTCTGAAATCTCATTTTCCAATACTCTTTCCAATTTTTATCTATGATTACAGACATATCAAAATCATCATCTACCAATTTTTCTAAGACATTTTTTTCATAAATTATATCTCCATAAGAAATTATGACTTTACCATCTAACTTATTTTCTGCACAAAATAGCGTTTCAACCATGTTTGTTTCTTCATATTTAGAATTAAGAAAATAATTTACATTCGCAATTGTTATTGTTTGAGCTTTATATCCTTTCACAATTGAAATATCAAAAATTCCTAAATCGTGAAAGTTTTTTATTTGCCAATCTAATAATGATTTAGAAAATAATTTCACCAAGCATTTAGGTTTATCATTTGTTAAAGGACGTAATCTTTGTCCTTGCCCTGCAGCAAGAATAATGGCTTTCATTTTATTGTCCATTGCTAAAAATTTTTTTTAACAATAATTGATTTGTTTTATTAAGATCTCTTTCAGGATGCCACATTACTCCTGTAATATCATATTCAGTATGAATTAATCCCTCAATAGTATCATCAATATCCGATTTAGCAAATGGTTCTAATTTCTCACCAATATTTTCTACAGCAATTATATTATTATGATAAGAATTTACAGAAATTTTCTTCCCCAAATTTTTTGAATAAGAATTCTGTACAATATTTACAACGTGATCTGAATTCACATGTTTTTTATTATCTGTTTTTATATTTTTTCCACCAAAATAATTATTAATCAATTGCATTCCTCTACAAACTCCTAAAACAGGTAGATGATTTTTAATTCCATACTTTAACAAATCTTCTTCAGTACGATCACGTTCAATATCACACCCAAGATCATCTCCACCAGATAATATTATTCCATTTAATTCATGTTGATCTAAAAATAATTCAACATTTGATAATACATTGGGAATAAAAATTGGAACCATGTCTAACTTCTCAAATAATCGTGGCCAATCATGACTAATAGCATCTCTTTTTTCACCGTAATTAGGATCTTTTACTATGCGTAATGATATCCCAATTTTTTTAAAGCTCATAATCTTTGATGATCGTATACAGTTAAAAAGTTGAACATATTTTAGAGAATTTATTTAATATATCCTAAAGATTTTAAAATTTTCCTTTCTTCAACAAATTTATTTATTTTCAAATTTTCTAAAACAGTAATTTCATTATTTAAGCAATCTAGTAAAACCTTTGAAGAATTTACTAACTCTTCAAAAATTAATTCTCCACAACCAATTGCTGCTGGTAATCCAATTTCAGCACATCTGATAGCCATATGAGAAGCAACTCCTCCATATTTAGTAATTAACCCAGATGGATTTTCTGCAAAAATCCAATCAAATCCTGGATCTGCATTCTCTAATAAAACAATTTTTCCATTTAAAGAAAGATCAGATGATTTTTTAAAATTCAAGATATCACCTATGATGGATTTAGAAGTGATATAATTTGGTCTTGCATGATAATATGAAATTATTTCAAAATCTTGTTTAGAGGAAATTAATGGAGGTAAAATCAAATAATCATAAAGAGATTTTTTAATTTTTTGAGATTTAATTTTATTTTTCCATTTTTCAATTAATTCTTTTTTGTTATATTTTTTATATGTTGTAATGATAAAATCAATTTCTAAATAAGACAAATCACATCGTGAAAAATTTAACTTAATTCCAGCTTCAATAATTAACTGTATTGCATCACTAAGATTTCTTGTAAATTCAAATTTTAATCGTTCTCTTATAATAAACGAATTTTTTATAATTGTTAAAAAGTCATCATTGGAATAAATATGATTTTTTTCTAATATTTTTAATAAATTTTTAGGAGGTTTAAATTCTGGCTTTTTCATTTTTTTAAATTTAATTTGATTGAGAAAATCATTCTGTTCATCATATCTTTTTGCAAGTATATCATAAGTTCCAGGTCTAAGATGTCCATATTTTTTTAAAAGTGAATTTTTTGATATTTTATTTTGAGAATAATCAATTACACTATTTCTGAATTCAGAAAGTGGAGTCTTTAATGTATTCATAAAATCATCTAAAAATTGCTGTTCAATATGATTTGATTTTACAAGACTCCTTAATATTGTAGAAGTAATAAACGCTATTCTAGCCATCGATGAAAATTGAATAGTTCCCAATTCTTTACAATCTATTAATAATTCTTCAGCGTTTTTAAGAAGTGATTTATAATTTTTTTTAGATTTATTTATTTTTTTTAAAATAATTTTTCTATTTTGATTCATCTTTTCAATTGAATTTAATGAATCCTCAAAATTTTTGTTAAAATTTTGAAAAATTTTATTTGTAAAATCAATTAGTGCTTGTACTAAAAAATTAATTTCTTTATTAGAAAAATTATATTTTTTTAATTTATTTTTTGTTAATAAATCATAACATGTTATAAGAATTTCAAATTCAACTTTATCATGTAACTCAGGATTTGAAATCAATTTTTTGACATAGAATCTCATTAATTTTTTTGCTAGATGACTATTTACAGTAGAAGGAATTAATGACTCAAAACTTTTTTTGATATCAACATATGGTTTATTTCCAAATTTTACCATCAGATTACTTTTCTTAGGATCTCTATAACCTACCTTCATTCGTCCTTTATACCAAGCATTTCTCATAATTAAAAAATTGTATAAAGAATAATCTAATGGATTTGGATTATTTCCAATTATTTCAGCAGGATTCCAATCTGCCATATCTGAAAAAATATGATGTTCTTTAGAATCAAAATTGGATGATTTTGTAAATTGGATTTGTAATTTTTTTATTAATTTCTCAATTTTTGAATCTAATTGTGAATCTATATAATTAATGGATGTTATTGGCCGTACTTGAAAAATTATAATTTTATTAGATTTAGAAATTCCAAATTCTATATCTAAAGAAGAATTGAATAAAATTTGTTCTAATTCTTTAATCGAATCAATTAATGGTTTCCATTTTTTTGGAATGGTCCTTTCATTTGCATTCCTAAAAATTTTGATAATATTATTTACTGAACCTTGTGTTACACCAATTGTAGATCCACCATCTTCATAATTTATTACATAGTAGGGACTACCCATATTTGGAGTACGAGAGAAAATAACTCCACTGGTAATGATGTCTTCAGTTTGATTTTGGACTAGAATCTGATTTAATTTATTATCATTCCCTTTTTCCCCATATGAAGAAATCACTTTTGAAATTGTTTTTTCTATTTCATTCTTTGACTTTGAATTTATATTCAAAAAACTTTCAAATTTTCCAGCTTCTGAAGATTCAATTGAATCTTCACCAATTGCAGAACTACGAATTACAATATTTTGTTTAAATAAATTTGAGATATCCTCTAAAATTTTAGATTTACTGGTTAACCAATCATTTATTGTAAATATATAAAATTCCTCTATTTCAGATTTTTTAATTTTTGATTTTAAAAAAAATAAAACATTTGCTTTTGATGTGAAAACATTATCTGAAAATTTTGAATACTTCCTCATGATTTTGAAAATTTACTTCCTTTGATTTATAGTTTAAAAGAATCGTTTAATTAATCAATAACATGTAAGAATTTCTAAAATAGGAATTATTTTTCTATGAGTTAATCTTTTTTTTGTAAAACTAAAAACCTTCTTTCAGGAACATTTACTGGATATTCTGACTTAACCATTCTTTCTTCTAATAAATCAAAAAATTCTTCAAACAACTTTCGTTTTGGATCAAATAATTCCGGATCATAGGTATCCATTGAAACGGTTTCCCACATCAATAAACCATTTGGTTTTAACAAATTTTGAATTTTATTAATATATTCCATAAATGTAAATTTTGTTTTTCCATCTATTGTATTGTCATTTGCTAATGAAAATATAATATCATATTTTTTATCTGTTGAAAATTCTTCAAAACCTGAAGTATGAAAATCTAAATTATTTATATCTAGAAATTCTTTTGTATCATTTCCTATATCTGTTAAATATGGGTTTATTTCAACTCCATCAACATATTTCAAAAATTTTGAAAGATGAATTGTAAAGAATCCACAATTACAACCAATATCTAAAGCAATTTTTTCTTTTGAAAGATATTTATCAATTTTGTATCTAGTAAATCTCTCTTCTGTAGGTCTACAACCATTAATTTTGATCTCTTCATATCCTTGATAGAATCCATTATCTGATGCATAAACAAAACTATCCCATTCTTTTATTTGAGCAACTACATGTTTTCTTAATTTTTTATGAAGTTTTTCTAAATCAGTTATATCATTTTTACCATCATTCATTTGGTATAGATCAAATTTGACTTTATATTAAATATATCCAAGTTTTTTTTAGATTGTAAACCATCCTGATTTAAGATATGATAATGCGATATTAAGCCCAAATAGAGTAAACGTGAATGCGTAAATTCCCCACATGGCAACATTGACTGATTTATCTGAGATCTTTTTATCAATAATTGTATGAATGAATTTTCCTCCATCTAATATTGGTAGAGGAAGCATGTTAATTATTCCTATGAAAAATGAAATCATCCATAACCACAACAAAAACATTGAAACATTGGGATCATTCCATGTAATGAAATTCATTATTGGTTTGTAAGCAAATGTATTGTCTCTCATAATTCCTATAAGCCCTCTCTCAGGATCTTCAGGAGATGGAATTATTTCAACACCAAATTCCAATGTTTGACTATCCCTTAGCACTGTGACACTTGCTGTTTCTCCTGGATTCAAACTAGGAAAATCAACTGGACTAAAGATCGGTATTCCATTAATTGATGTAATAATGTCATTTGCAAGTAATCCTGCTTTTTCAGCTCCTGAGTTTTCTATGATTGATAGAATCAAAACTCCATCAGGTAATTCATAAAATGTACTGAGAAGTGGTTCTGGCAGTACCATTGCAAAAAATGGATTTGTTAATAAAATGAGGCCCAAAACAAATGCAAAAATTACATTTGATGTTGCACCTGCACCAATTACTCTTAATTTTGAAATCTTTTTTGCCTTTTCAAACTCTTCTTCATCTGGCTCTACAAATCCAGCAAACATTGCGATAAATATTGCAAAACCTCCTGTTTTGATTTTTATCTTTTCTAAAGCAGCAACTATTCCATGTGCTCCTTCATGAACTACAAGAACAATCGGAATTGATAGTAAAAAATATGTAATTGATGATGCAGATGTTAATGTCACTCCTGGGATTAGGACTGTTAGTTCTGAAAATTCAGACTGTGCAACAAAAAAGTTTGAAACATTATTGAGCAAAAACCAAAATGCAAAACCCATCATAATAAAACCTGCAATAACACTTGTATCTGCAAAAACTCTGATCCCTCTTTTGGTTCTATTGAGAATTCTGTTTAGAACCGAGTTGACACCTTTGTTTTTGTACACTAAACTGTAAGCCTTTATTTCAAAACCATATTTTTCTAATTTTAGAGCTTTTGCGATAATAACTATCACAACCCATGCAATTAAGACATAGATAATCGAATTCTGAGTAATAAAATCAAGTTCCAAACTAATTGTTAATTTTTTAAAGAACGTACATTTATCGTTTACTATGAAACCAGTAATAATCATCTCAACATATCCTGATAAAACATCAATTTCAAAAATTGCAAATGCTCTTGTAAAAAATAAAATAGTGGCATGTGTCAACATTTCAAAAATTTCATCAATTTATTCTTGGAATGAAAAAATTGAAAATACATCTGAATATCTTGCCATCTTCAAAACAATGACAAAAAATAAAAAACTATTAAAAAAGAAAATTTTGGAAACTCATCCATATGATGTTCCTGAAATAATAGAAGTTGATGTTACTTCAATTAACAGATCATATCTTAATTGGTTAATTGACTCTACCAACTAAGATTCAATTGCATATCGTAATAAGGAAACTATTCCTCCCAAACCTGTAACTCTAAGACCGATATCTGTGGATGCATCAACACTGTAAATTTTTACTCCTTTACTTTCAGCGTCATTGAGAAAATCCATAATTTTTTGCTCATCATTTTCTTGTATTGCTTTATCTGAGAATACAAGAGATTCAACTGCACCCATTTGATTTGCATTAAAAGTTTCATCAAATCCCATCGTAAACTTGTTGCTTTTTTTATTTGCAAGCAGCATGACTTTATCAATTATGGATGAAGCTTTGGCTAGTTTACTCTCAGACATTATTTCCTGCATTGCTTGAGATTTTGTAAATGTGTATATTCCATCTTCACCACCTGAATCTATTCCTTCAACTACCTGAATTTTGTATTTTTGTGATTTTTCAATAAAGTTTGCAAATCTTTTTTTTGTTTCACCAGGACCAAAAATTACTATAGAGTCTTCTTTTTTAGAAATAGAGAATACTGCTTGTTGTACTTGATCAAAGAATTTCTCAATATTAAAATTGGTTTTGTATCTTTTACCGCCAGATCCTGAATAAATATTTGGCATAAATTCTAAATGTGTTCCTCTTAATCTTGCAATTCCACAATCAGCAGTGTCAATTGCTACAAGTACAAAAGCAATTTGATTATTGTTTGATTCTAAAAGTTTCTTCTCAATGGGAGACCATTTTTTCTTTGAAATTGTAATTCCATCATTTATTTTTAGGATAAATGAATGGTGTGATCCGTGGGGTACTGATTCATTACTTGATTCATAAATTGTTCCACCAACCCTTAATCTGTCTAAAACATCATCAAGTGAAATTTTTTCTACAGTTAATGCAATTCTAACTTTGATTCTTTCTCCTTTGTCTGGTCTTGAATAATCTTTGTCTTGTTTTAGAACTCTTGTTGTATCTCCTATTACTTTGTCATCTTTTTTAATAATTCGTCGTAGATTCAAAAGATCATCAGAATCTTCTGGTATGACTGAAATTGAATTCTCATCAATAGTCTTTGTAATCATAATGATATCTTAATCTACAAAAAGAAAAGAGTTTAGCTTGTGACTTCGTTAGTCTTCGTTTCTTCTGTTTTTTTCTTTAGATAGTTTTCAACCCAATCTAAAGTAAGAACACCTGATTCTGCTAGATTTGTAAGAGAATTTGCAGAAGCTTCACCTGAAACTTTACCGTTGTTTCGTCTTAATTGACGCCATTTCAAAGACGTGTTTCCACTTTTTGAATTATAGATTATTCCAAGAATATCTCTTGCATTAACAAATGTAATATCTCTTATTTTTTTCAAAGTTACTTTATCTGCAGCTTCAACGTAAATTGCACCCAGACTATCTTCTCTTTCGGCAAATACTTCTGAATCCTCCAAATAACTACGTGGAGCATAGGATTTACAAGTACTTGAAATAATAAATCTTCTAAAACTTTCCAATGAAGCCGGAGAATCAATTGCAACCATTTTGAATGATTGAACTATTGGCTATTTATAATATTATGGAAAAGTACTTCCTGTCTTCATTCTATATTGTAACAAAATATGTCTCAAAAACACGTTTGAACAAACATTCTTAGAATTTAAGGTACTATTCAAAACCTCTTTTTGCATAATTCCATTGTTATAATCATATTTTCATTTGTAGACTTCTGAGAGGATGTGGCTTGACTAGTAATGGTACAACATCCTTCTAAAACATTATTAGAAACAAACACTAACTTAAAACATGCAGTCTTCTGCAAAAACAAAGAAATCAAATGACCTTACTCCTGAGGAGATAGCAGATATTAAAGAATACTCATCTAGTAAAGAAAAGCCAAAACATTTCAAAAATATTAAAGAACTCATAAAAGATTTAGAAAACGATTAGATTGTGGGAATTTGACAGAAAAAGCAAATTCAAAAAACAATACAAATTGTTAGGTTCTGTCAGGCAAGAGAGAGTCAAGAAAGCATTAATACAACTTGCTTATTCTGATAGACCCGAGTCATTAGGAGTCTACAAATCATCTATGGAAGTATATGCATATGAATTAGGACATGACGATCGAATGATTTACAGGGTCGATTATGATAAACATACAATAGAATTAATCAGGGTCGGAGAGATCACAAAATGACATATGGTAAAGATTGATCCGCTGGTTCACCAATCTTGAAAGACTCAATTACTATTTGCCCAAATCAGCCTTGCAGGCAGTGATGAACCTATCCCTTTGAAATGATGATGAGGATCTTGAGTTCTGAGCCTGCCCTAGGTTTTTAATGATTAATTTGAACTAAAAAATATGAAATCTCTTACAGAATATCTCACTTTTGACATTAAAACGAGAAGAGCTTTTGTCAATATTACGAATGATATTAGAAATCTTGTTACAAAAAGTAAAATTCAGGAAGGACTTTGTCTTGTAAATGCTATGCATATCACTGCAAGTGTTTTTATTAATGACAATGAAGGCGGATTACTCCACGATTATGAAAAATGGTTGGAAGGATTAGCTCCACACGAACCAACTGATCAATACGATCATAACAAAACTGGTGAGGACAATGCTGATGCTCATCTAAAAAGACAAATTATGGGAAGAGAAGTTGTAGTTGCAATAACTAATGGTAAATTAGATTTTGGACCATGGGAAGAAATTTTCTATGGAGAATTTGATGGTAAAAGACCAAAAAGAGTTTTAGTTAAAATAATTGGTGAATAATCATCCAAAGTCTGCATCACGTTTTTGACTTTGTGATTCATTCTTTCTTGCAGCGGCTCTAAATTCCTCGTCATGATTTTGAGGTCCGTGTCCGCACTTTACACATGCAATTTTGAATCCATCCTCATTTTTCTCATATGTTTCACAGCCACAGAAGCATACCATGTCTGAATTTAATTTCTAAGATGATATATCTTTTGGGATGTAATTTCACTTAAACTGATTTACAACATTCACCCATTGGAATTTCATGATCATGTGGGCACTTTCTTGGATGTTTTAACATTACACAAAGAGCATCTGTAAATTGCTTGTTCATATGATGCTCAATTCCGCATACCATTTCCTCATCGATTTCCACTTTTAGTGCACTATCCATGAGAACTTCCAACAATCTACTGTTTCTCATCATACTTGCACCTATTCGCTCACCATCTTCTGTAAGTTTCACACCTGCTTTGTTGTAATTTACAAGATTCTTACTGTTTAATTTCTTGAGCATTTGAACAACGCTTGGTTGTCTGACATTGAGCATTTTAGCAATGGTGCTAATCTTGACATCCTCTCCTCTTTCTTTGATGTGCCAGATTGCTTTAAGATACATCTCAACATGTTCTGCCTCTGCAGTTCCTACAAAGAGAGTCTCTTCATCATCATCGTTTAATGCATCCATACTATACCACTTTTGAGTCTTTTAATAAATATTCAAAGTATTGACGTGCAAATCCTGCCAATCCTGCATGATCTGCCCAAATTGCTACAACATCTGAAGTGTTAGCCCCTCCTATTTCTGGACCTAATAAAATCACAACATATCTTTTGTCAGAAATTATGCCTCCTCCAAACAGACCTTTCTTAATTTTTACAGTTGAAACCCGTTTAATTGCCTTGATTGACTCCTTATCCATTTTGTCTGATGTAAGTATAGTGATGTCTACTCCTTTATCGTGAAGTGATCTTAGTTTTGGTAATGCCTGTTTTACAAGATCTACTCCAGCTTCAGGCAATGCAATCATTACCTCATTTCTGCATGTATCTACCATTTCTAAAATTTTAGCTGCAATGTTAATTGCACCTGAAAGTACCCAAATGTCTGGTCTTTCACTGGTTCCACTTTTTTCATACAATGGAACTAATTCGTTTAGGATAACACTTTGATTCTGGGAAAAATCATTTTCCATTTTTTGTTTTGTTGTTTCTAGTCCAGTAGATGGTGACTTTGCAAAATATTTTGTTGGTCTTGAATCATCGGATCCAATCCATCCTTTGTCTTCTAAAGTTCCTAACACTTCATAAATTTTTGAATATGGTACTCCTGATTTTTGACTAAGATCTGATGCTGTCAACTCACCTGATTTGAGTAATGCAGAAAATGTTCTAATTTCATAACTAGTAAGACCAATTTTTTCTAATGCTTTTCTTGTTTTATCAGATATGCTCATATGCGATCTAGTCGATCAGTTTTGGTATTTAAATCAGGTATGCCTAATTACTAAATTCCACACGGGGCCAAGTATGAAATGCATTATATAGTATTTCAGAAGAATTTCGATTATACTATGGCACTAATTCAGATATCCAATCAATCAAGCAAAAATTTAGGCAAAAAGTCCACAATTAGATTCACCCAGAGTATCTGTCCTGACTGTAACATGATTCTGGATGCAGAAGTCTTTGAGAGAGATAACAAGGTCTTCATGTCCAAAGTCTGTCCAACTCACGGTGAATGTGAGGAATTATACTTTGGCTCTTATGAAATGTACAAGAAATTCAGCACGTACTGGATGGACGGAAAAGGCGCTCATTCTCCAAATGTGATGATTGACAAATGTTCCTGTCCAAATAACTGTGGATTATGCTCAAACCATCTTTCACACAGCGGACTGGCAAACATGATTGTAACTAATAGATGTGATTTGACATGCTGGTATTGCTTCTTTTACGTAAAGAAAGGACTTGAAGGCGCTTACATGTATGAGCCAGATCATACTCAAGTCAGAGCAATGATGAAGACTCTGAGATCTGAAAGGCCAATCCCAGGAAACTCTATGCAGATTACTGGTGGTGAACCCATGCTTAGAGAGGACATTGCTGATGTTATTAAAATAATGAAAGAGGAAGGTGTAGACCACATCCAAATGAACACAAATGGTATTAGACATGCAATGGATCCAGAAGCCGCAAGAGAAGTAAGACTTGCTGGATGTAACAACTTGTATCTTTCCTTTGATGGTGTAACTGCAAGAACAAATCCAAAGAACCACTGGGAGATTCCATATGCACTTGATAGTTGCAGAAAGACCGGTACTACTGTAGTATTTGTTCCAACAGTAATCAAATCAATTAACGACCATGAATTAGGTGGAATTATCAGATATGCGCAAAAGAACATGGATGTAGTTCATGCTGTAAACTTCCAACCAGTATCCCTAACTGGAAGAATGGGTAAAGGAGAACGTGAAAAATACAGAATCACAGTTCCAGATTGTGTTCAAAGAATTGAAGAGCAAACAAACGGTGAGGTAACAGTTGATGACTGGTTCCCAGTCCCAAGTTGCATGCCACTAACAAATGTTATTGAAGCATTTTCAAGCAAACCAAAATACGAATTATCAATTCACTTTGCTTGTGGTGCTGGAACATACATCTTTGAGGATGCAGACACAAAAAAGTTTGTCCCATTAACTAAATTCTGTGACATTCAAGGAATGTTGGAATTATTTGAAGACAAAGCAGAAGAGATTCGCTCTGGTAAAAACAAGTACTTTACAATGCTTGAAGTTGTAAGAAAACTCAAAGGCTTTGTTGATACAAAGAAACAACCAGCGGGATTAGACTTGGCAAAGATGTTTGGTAATATCCTCATGAAGAGATCATTTGATTCAGTTGGCTCATGGCATGTCAAGGGATTATTCCTTGGTATGATGCACTTCCAAGACAAATACAACGAAGACTTGGAAAGACTGCAAAGATGTGATATCCACTATCTTACACCAGACCTTAGAATAGTTCCATTCTGTGCATTCAATGTAATTCCAGAATGGTACAGAGACAGAATCCAAAAGAAATATTCAATCACTGTAGAGGAATGGGAAGAAAGAGAAGGCGTCAAATTAGAAGACGGTCTATACAGAGGTCTTATGAGACGCGGAGCAGGTGACGAGCTTGCTGCTGGCTGTGCAAAGAGCCAGATGTTCCATGATGCAGCACAAGCTACAATGTAAAATATTATTTTTTAATCCAAGACCTTAAAAGGTCTACAAATAATTTTGTTTTGTGAAAATTCTATATATTTCTCCAAGATTTGAAGGAGGAATTGGAGGTCATGCATTTAGAGTTGCAGAAAAATTACGAGAACAAGGTCATGATGTAAAATTAATGAAAGTACCACATATCCCAATCAAAAAATTAAAAAATCCATCATTTACAATGTTTGGAATTTTAAAATCATTAATCAACCGTGAAAAATATGATGTTGTTCATGCATGGAATATACCGTCAGCATTTGTAATGAAATACATTAATGCGGATAAAAAAATACTTTCAGTACATGGAGTATATTCTGAGCAAGTGGAAATCTTACATTCCAAAACCACTGGATCTCTAGCTAGTAAAGCAGAACTAATGGCATTTGAAATATCTGATAGACTAACAACTGATTCAAAAACTGTTCAAAAATATTATAATGAAAAAATTAATGCAGATTTTATTTATTTACCAGCACCATTAGATACAAAAAAATTCAATAATATCAATGAAATTGAAAAAAAGAAAAATCAAGTAGTCTACATAGGTCGTGATAGCTATGAAAAAGGAATTGATATTTTAAAAAAAATAGAACCTAGAATTAATGGTAATGTTGTCTATTGTACTGATTTACCATGGGAAAAAACCATGGAAGTTTTAAAATCATCAAATATTCTTATTGTTCCTTCAAGAATGGAGAGCCTTCCACAAGTAATCAAAGAAGCTTTTTATCTAAAAATTCCAGTAATAGCAACAAATGTGGGGGGAGTATCAGAAATTATAATTGATCATGAAACTGGAATTTTAATTCCTCCTGAAGATCCATCTAAAATGCTAGATGCAATTAATTCATTATTAATTGATGAAGAATTACAGAAAAAATTATTAGAAAATGCATATAATTTTATAATGAAATTTTTTACATGGGATGCATTACTTCCTAAATATCTAAATTTGTACACACATTAATCCTGGTTTGTCAAAATTAAAAATTATTAGTTTTTATTTGCCACATCTAAAACTTGAGTAGTTTTGAAACAAAAACTTCTTGATTTTCTTGTATGTCCAACATGTAGAAATTCAATTCATGTAAAAATTAAAAAGAAAAAAGGAAGTGAAATAATTGAGGGTTTAATTTCATGTGATAAATGCAAAGATGATTTTAAGATCGATAAAGGAATACCTCGTTTTGTAGTTGATAAAACAAAAGATTTTGTCAGGACTGAAGAGGCTTTTAGTGCAAAATGGCGTAAACATCATAAAAATCACCAAAAAAAAGATTGGATAGATTTTCAAAGAAAATGGTTTTTAGATAGATACGGATGGAAGACTGAATCAAATTTTAACAAGTTCTTAGATACTAAAACTAAAATTCTTGATGCAGGTACTGGAATTGGTAATAGTGCAAAATTCCTTTCCTCAAATTCAAATGCAGATGTTTTTGCATTAGATGCAAGTGACAGCATTGATTTTGCATATGAAAAATATGGAAACTTATCTAATGTTCATTTCTTACAAGCAGATCTCCGACAATTACCATTTCCAAGAAAGTTTTTTGATTATATTTATTCAGATCAAGTTTTACATCATACAAAAAATACTGGAACTTCATTCAAATATCTGACAAAATTCCTTACAAATTCTGGAGATATTTCGATTTATGTTTATAATAAAAAAGCTCCCGTGAGAGAATACGTTGATGACTATATTAGAAACAAAACTGTAAAAATGTCCGTTGAAGAATGTACAGAATTCTCCAAACAAATGACATATTTGGGAAAAAGCTTGGCAAAATTAAAAAAGAAAATCAAAATTCCTTACGACATCCCAATTTTAGGTGTAAAAGCAGGTGAATATGACGTTCAACGATTCGTTTATTGGCATTTTTTGAAATGTTTTTGGGATGAATCTGATAATTTTGAAAGAAGTGTGGGTGTGAATTTTGATTGGTATTCTCCAAAATATGCATTTCGACATACTCCTTCTGAAGTAAAAAAATGGTTTAAAGATGCACAAATTAAGATTACAACCTTTAAAGAAATTGAAAGTGGAATAAGTGTTACAGGTAAGAAAAAATAATTTTATTTTAATTCTAGGTATTTTTTTGATACTCTAACAAAATCCTCTGCAATCTTTTCCCAACTAAAATTATTTTCAACAAATTTCTTTCCATTAACACCCATTTGTTTTGCTTTATCCAGATCATTAAATATTAGTGAAATCTTTTCAATCAAATCATTGTGATTTCCCTTCTCTACCAAAAATCCTGTTTCTTTATCCTTCACCTCTTCAGGAATTCCCCCAACATTTGTAGCAACTACAGGTTTTTCTAAAATCTGTGCTTCTAATAATGAAACAGGTGACATGTCAATTCCACTAATTAATGCATAAACATCAATTTCACTTAGATATTTTTTAACTTCTTCAGGATGTTTTAACTTTCCCAACCATTGGAAATTTTCATATTTTTGTAATTCTGGTAGAATTCTGTCTCTATATGGGCCATCCCCTGCCCAATAAAATGTAATATCTGGCATAGCTTCCATTACTTTTTTCAAAGTTAGCATTTCTTTTGCTTTTTCCCAGATTACTGCACCTTGTAGCAATCCTACACAAGGATGCTTTAACTTCATTCCTTTTTCTGGAATCCAATCAGATGGTGTAATTCCTTGATAAAAAATCTCAGTTTTTTTATCTGGATAATGTTTTTGCAACTCATTATCCAAGTGTTTACATGTTGGTAAAATTACAGTTGCATTTTCAAAACATTTTTTTGCAATCTTATCCCATTGTTTAAGAGCTATACTCTTTGGAAATGATTTGTAAAGTGTTTTTCTAGCCATATCCATCTCTCTCCAGTAATCTCCTTTCAAATGAACAAATAATGGAATACCTGCCTTTAAAGCTGCAATTCCAAAATGTCTTTGTCTATCAATAAACACTGCATCAGGTTTGAATTCCTTAATTAGATTGTTGAATTTTCTCTTAGTTTGAAACCAATTTCTAATTTTTCTACTTGGAAAACCATCATATATTTCAGAATCTACTACAACTTTACATTCAATATTGTATTTTTTCAAAGTATTAGCAAAACCTTTCAAGTGAACATATCTTAAACCAAATCCTGCAATTAACAATTTCAATTTAATGAAATAATTTTTGAGTAATGTATAATGCTTTTGTAATTTATTTATTCACTACTTTTTATTCTAATTAGATCTGAAACTGTTTCACTTAACCAATCTTTTAATTCAACCTTGTATTCCCAGTTTAATAATTTTTTAGCTAATGTTACATCAGCTTGACTTTTGTGAACATCTCCTTCCAACGCTTTTTTATGTATTGGTTTTAATGTGAGATTTGATGCTTTAATAATTTGATTAGCTAATTCTAATATTGAAATCGTTTTTCCTGTTCCAATATTGATAAAAGCATGTTTTACATTACTCTCTAATGCCATAATGTTTGCTCTGACCACATCTTTTACATAAATGAAATCTCTGATTTGTGAACCATCACCATAAATTATGGGTGGTTCTTTGTTTTGTATTCTTTCAAGAAATAATTTTATTACTCCTGCATAATTTTCTGACTGACGTTCTCCAAAGACATTGAAATATCTTAATCCAATAACATTAACTCCTAGTTTAGAAAATTTTTCTGCTAAAATTTCATCATCTAGTTTGGTTTGAGCATATGGATTAATTGGGATTTTCTGTGCATCTTCTTTTATGGGGATGTTTATTGGATTTCCATAAACACTTGATGAGCTAGCATATACTACTTTGAATCCAAACTCTTTTGCTAATTTGAGAATATTTTCAGTGCCATTAACATTTACATCGTGATATTCATTTGGTTTAGAAAATGATTCTTGAACTGATGCTAATGCGGCTTCATGAAAAACTCCGTCAATATTTTTTAAAATCTTTCTTAAAGAATCTATGTTTCGAATGTCTGTTTGAATAAAATTTATCTGATCTATAACAGCTGCTAAATTTTCTATCTTTCCTGTATAAAGATTGTCAATTACCGTTACAGAATCTCCTCTGTTAACTAAATACTCTATAATGTGGCTACCGATAAAACCTGCTCCTCCCGTTACAGCTATATTCATGAGTTGTTTCTAAAATTAGTATTCATAAATTTATTGAATTTATAATCTGCACAAGAATAATTTTTTAAAATTATTTTTTGATTTATACAATATGCTTTTATGTTGTAAAAATGGGTCGTTATTGGAGATATCTAATTGAATTTAGAAAAAGAAAGATTACTTGTCATTTCTCCTCATGCTGATGATGAGGTAATGGGCTGTTTTGGCTTGATTAATAAAATAAAAAAAGGTGGAGGACAAGTCTATGTTCAAGTATTGTCGTTGGGAGGATTTGATAAATTTGAAGGAACACGAATAACCAAGGAAGATTGGAGGGATGAAGTATCAAAGGTTTCAAAATTTCTGAATATTGACAAATATGAGATTGCACATTATAATGATGAAATTATACATATTGATACAATGCCTCAACAAGAATTAATTGAATTATTGGGATTTAGAAGTAAAATTGCAATATCTAAAATTAAACCTACAATAGTTGCAATCCCAACTATCTTTTCAACTCATCAGGATCATACTCAAGCGTATAAGGTTGCAATTGCCGCATTGAGACCGCATTCACAAAAGACATCACATTTACCCCATCTTGTTGTTTCATACGAATCTCCCGAATATTATTTTTGGTCAGCCGCTTCTGAATTTGGAAAGTTTTCCCCTAATTTTTATGTAAATCTTACAAAAAATGATATTAACAAAAAAATTAAGGCCATGAATATTTACAAAACTCAAATTCGTCCAGAACAACGGGATGGAAGTAGTTTAACTGCCCTTGCAAGAATTAGAGGCAATGAAATTGGTCTTGATTATGCTGAAGCGTATCATATTCATAGATTTTTCATATGATGCAAAATTTCAAATGTAGTGAATTAACATTCATTAAGTATTAAAAAATAAATTAGTGAAACTATGGAAAACAGTGACTCAAGATTAAATGGTTTAGAACATATTCAAGAATTGCTTTCTAGTAAAAATTTGAGGGTTTGTGTTGTTGGTGTAGGACGAATTGGATTGCCTACCGCTCTATCTTTTGCAAAATCAGGATTGCCTACTATAGGAGTTGACATAAATGCTGATTTGGTAACTAGAATTAATTCAAATGATTATCCTTTAAAAGATGAACCAGGTTATGATGTCATATTTAATCAAGTAGTAACAAACAAAAAATTTCATGCATCAACCAAAATAGAAGATGTTGTTCCAAATTCTGAAGTTATACTATTGTCCTTACCAACCCCTATGGATAAAAACAATATACCTGATTATTCTGCATTAAAATCTGTAGGAGCAAAACTTGGGGAATTACTAGAACCTGGTTCATTAGTAGTTGTAGAAAGTACAATTGAACCTGGATTTGTTGAAAATGAACTAGTCAAAATCATTGAAGATGGCAATAAACATTTAGTTGCTGGAAAGAATTTTTCAATAGGTGTGTGTCCAGAAACTGCAAATCCTGGAGAAATAATGCTTGATTTTACTCATCTTCCTAGATTAGTAGGAGCGATAGATGAAAAAACCACTAAAATAATTATGGAGATTTACGAATATGTTTTTCCAGTAGAACTTATTCCAATGCCTGACTGTAAAACTGCAAATGCAGTAAAACTAACTACTAATGTATTTAGAGATCTTAACATTGCATTTGTAAATCAACTTGCATTACTATTTGAAAAACTAGGAATTGATATATCCGTTGTTCTTGATGCTGCTAAAAGAAAATATAATTTTCAAGTTCATTATCCTGGACCTGGAGTTGGAGGTCCATGTTTACCAGTTAATTCATACCAAATGCTAAATTCTGCAAAACAATTTGATAGTAACATGTTAAGCCTTGTTAAAACCGGAAGAGAAGTAAATGAAAGTATGCCAGATCATGTAATTGACTTGATAATTGATGGATTAAAAGATGCGAAAAAAGAAATTTCCAGTTCCACCATTTTATTATTAGGAATTTCATACAAACCTGAAGTTAAAGATATCCAACTAACACCTGCAGAAAAAATTGTTGAAAAACTAAAAGAGCATGGCGCAAAAATCAAAATCTATGATCCCTTTTTTAAATCAGTAAATGTGTTTGATATCCAAACAGAAAATAATATTGAGCAAGCATTGACAAATGTTGATTCTATTGTTCTTGTTACTGCACACAAAGAATTTTACGATTTAAAACCATCGTATATAGCATCAAAAATACAAATGCCTGTAATCATTGATACTAAAAGAATCTTTGACACAGATGATGCAAAAAAATCAAAATTAATCTTTAGATCTCTTGGTACTGGTAAATTCTAGGGATATGTTAGTAGACCCAAACCAAATCAGAAATATTCTTACTTTAAGATATGATCCTTCTCAGAAACCATTGCTGCCTCAATTAACTTGGAAAGACTTTGTACCAAAAACTAGTGATTTCTCTCTTGATTTTATTGAAAAATCCATTGAAAATTATATTTTAAAAAAAATTCATTCTTCTGATGTTAAAAGATTATCTTTAGCACTAAGTGGTGGTGTGGATTCTTCACTTGTATTGGCTTTTCTTAAAAAAACAATACCTGATCTAACAATTGATGCAATTTCAATAAAATTTGCTGATAGTATTGATGAAACCAAAACTGCAGAAAAAATTGCTGAACATTTTGGAATAAATCACCACGTGTTGTTTTTAGAAAATTATCTAAAAGAACTCCCAAAAGCTATTAGCATTACTAAACTTCCATTTTGGGATTTACATTGGTATTATGTGGCAAAAAAATCTAAAAATTTTTCAAATTATTTAGCAGCAGGAGATGGAGGTGATGAAGTATTTGGTGGTTATACCTTTAGATATGCAAAATTTTTATCATTAATTAATTTAAAATCTTCTACTTTAGAAAAAACAAAGGCATATCTAAAATGTCATGAACGAGATAGTGTTATAGATCAAGAAGAAATTTTTGGAGAAAAAATATCTTTTGATTGGAATTTGATTTATGACCAAATTTTACCCCATTTTGATAATTCTTTGTCTGATTTAGATCAAGTTTTTCTTGCAGATTATAATGGAAAATTAATGTATAATTTTGCCCCCATAAATCAAAGAATAAACAATTATTTTGAATTAACTTCAATTGCCCCATTGCTTTCAACTAAAATAATTTTTTATGCTAGTCATTTACATTCCAAACAGAAATATGATGATCTCAACAATATCGGAAAAATTCCATTGCAACAACTTTTAAGAAAATATAATTTGGATTCATTAATTCTAAAAGCAAAACAGGGATTCAGTGTTGATACATTAAATCTTTGGAAATCTTATGGACAAGAATTATGTAAATATTATCTATCTGATGCAAGAATCGTCAAAGATCAATGGATAAATGGAAACTGGATTTTAAAGCATATTGGGAGAAATGATTTAGATGTTCGATATGTGAACAAATTTTTAGGATTATTGGCATTGGAAATTTGGTATAGGCTATTCATTACACAAGAAATGAAGTCTGACACTAATCTAAGTTAATCTTTAACCTGTTTTTAGCATAATCTAAAAAACGTTTTGCAATTACATCCCAACTAAAAGTCTTAATTACAAATTGTCTTCCTGATTTTCCCATTTGTAAGGCTAGTTTTTTATCATTTAATAAAATTGAAATTTTGTCTATTAGATCATTTGCATTTCCTTCCTCTACTAAAAATCCTGTTTCATTATCTTGCATCATCTCTGAAATCCCACCTGTATCTGTGGCAATAACAGGTTTTTCCATTAATTGAGCTTCCTTTAGTGTAAGAGGAGCCAAGTCCATTCCACTTACCAATGCGTAAATATCTATCTCACTTAGAAATTCTCTAACTTTTTCAGGATACTGTAAATGACCTAACCAATTAAAATTCTCAAACTTTTCTAATTCTGAAATTATCTTTTCTCTATAGACTCCATCGCCTACCCAATAGAAATTTACATTGGGAAGTTCATCCATGACTTTTTTTAAAATTAACATCTCTTTTGTTTTTCCCCACCAATCTGCACCTTGTAGCAATCCTACACAAGGGTGTTTTAACTTCATTCCTTCAACATTATACCAATGTTCAGCATTAATTCCCTCTAAAAATGGAAAAGTTTCTTGTTTTGGATGATGTTCTTTTACAATATTTTCCAAGTATTTGCATATTGGTAATATTGCAGTTGCATCTCTAAAACATTTTTCAGCAATCTTGTTTCTAAACCAAATTACACTCCTCATAATAGGTCCTTTATACAATGTTTTTTTTGCCCATTCTATTTCTGACCAATAATGACCTCTTAATAACACAAATAATGGAATTTTTGATTTAATTGTGTCAATTCCAAAATGAGATTGTCTATCAATGAATACTGCATCTGGAGTAAATTCATCTATTAATTTTCTAAATTTTTTATTTGTACCAAACCATTCTTGTGGTCTTTTACTTGGAAAACCTGTACTAAAATCCGTATCCTTAATTAACATGGTTTTTACACCTAGTTTTTGTAAAGCATCTGAAAATTCGTTTAAATGAAAAAATTTCCCTTGACTACCATATGCTATGAGTAATTTCAATTTTATATATTTAATTTTTAATCATGTTTAATATTAAATATCCTAAATTTTTTACTAAAACCAATTTTATTCTGCAGTGATGTTGATATAGTCTTATATTGTTATTCATAATATGGATAGACATCCAGGATTTAGAGCTTGGTTTTATTTTAGAAATGGATGGTCCCTATATTTTGCGTTTATTTTTGCTGCCGTAAATACATTAACTGTAACTTATTATTTAGCAATTGAAAGAATCCCTTTACTTCTAGTAATATTTCCAAGCTTTCTACATTATGTTGTAATTGTTACAATAATAGGAATTCCAATACTTGTATTTATTGGATATGCTCACTTTAAAAAAACTGCTGCATTCAGATCAGAGGTTGATATTTCAATGGAAACTAATCCATATCAACGTAGAATGGTAGTAAACACTGAAGCTATTCTAAGATTAAATCTAAAATTGTTAGATGCTATTCTTAAATCACCTGCTCTTGAAAAAAATTTAAAAGAAGATTTAGAAAAAATTAATATCCTTCAAAATGAAATTACTGATCTAATCAAAAATAGAACATTTACAAATGAAAAAGATTTAGAGTTTTTTAGAAATATTGATAAAAAATTATCCTTTTAATTTACATTTATTAATTTTGGTTATAAAATATTCAGAAAATATTTTGTAATAACTTAAAGTAATAATCAATATTTTATCTAATTTGACATATTTTCAACTGTTTAAAAAACTAATTCTGTTGATTATTGGTTATAGATTTTTTTTGAACAAGATCTGAATTATTTTAAAAATTAATAATCGCCAATTTTTCCTCTAAATTTCACATTTTTAATAATAATCGCAAAAATTTTCCTTTCTTATTATTTGTAGGTATTCTTGGATAATACTGAAATTTTTTTAATCTGGATCTTGTTAATTTATTAACAATTCCTTCTAACTTTGTCGCTGGTCTAAAATAATCAGATTTAACTACTTTAAATCCTGATTTTTTAGCTAAATTTGCTAGCGAATTTTTAGAAAAATGAAAAGTATGTGGTACTAAAAATATTGATGAATTAAGCATTGAATCATTTTCACAGTTTGGTACTTCTATGAAAAAAATTCCTTCATTCTTTAAATTTCTACGAATATTTTCAAAGAACTGAACAGGTTTTATTATGTGCTCTAAAACATGAGACATCCAAATAACATCAAATTTTTCATTTATTTGAAAATTCTCTGCAGTGCCTACAATACAATGACTGTTTTTTAATTTTTTATTAATTAATTCAACATTATTTTCATCTGGTTCAATAGATGTAACAGAAAATCCTTCATTATCAAACCAAAATGTAGCTTGACCCTGACCTGCACCGATTTCTAATATATTTTTTTTATTTGTGATATATGGCTTACAATATTTATATTGTGAAATCCAATGTCTTCTCTTGCCTTGTGAATCTATATCTGTATAATTATTTTTAATTGCATTTGTAGCATCCCATAAATTATTCTGTCCCCAATGTTTTTCTAGATAAATCGATTTTGTTTTTTCTTCTATTTCTATTTCTGATTCACCAGTGACATAAAGATTGCATTTTTTACATTGAAATACTGGTAATTTCAAATAAGAATCATTGATAAATTTCGTCATAGAGAGATTTCCACAGGATATACATTTCATACTAAGTATTACTAGTTAACATTTCAATATCAAACTATCGAATTATTTAACTACAAACTAGAATTTTGTGTTAATACAAAACAATAACAACTAGGAAAATATTTAGCAAATAATTTTCTAAAATTTAAAAATTTGAATTTAAATACTGCATACCCAGAATAAAAGAATGGACAATTTTTCTTACAAATAATTTCAAATCCATTATGTCTGAATAATTCTTTCCAATAAAAGTTTGAAAAATAAATAATTTCATGAATGAAACTAGTATTTGCACCTAAAGGATGAAAAAACAATCTTTTGAGATTTTTTTCTGCAGAGTTAACCTCTTTTTCTTTTGAAATATTTTTATTGGTATTTTCCATTTTTATGTCTGAATTAAAAATACTCTGAAATTTCTTTGATTTTATTAAATATTTAGGAATTAAACAGTAATGCCAAAAATTTGTTATTAATGACCACCAGCTTGAAGGAACAATGTGAATTATTACTCCATCTTTTTTCAAAACTCGTTTCATTTCATTAAATGCTTCTTTAATAGAAACAATTTCTTGTAACATATTTGAAGAAAATATGATGTCAAATGAATTTTCTTTAAAATTTAATTTGTTAATATCCCCTTTTTGAACAGGAAAAAATTGTGGAAATAGTGGTTTGATATCAATTGAAGTGACGTTATATCCATTTTTAGAAATTAATTCTGCCTGGAATCCATCTCGACCACCTATTTCTAAAACTTCCAAATTTTTCTTTTTTGGAAACATTTCCAAAGCTGTTGCTAATTCACCATTTCGAATTAATTCCCACCATTTCTTTTCAGTATTTTCTTCCATCTTACATTTCATCTACAAATACCTAATAATTTTTTCAATATAATCATGATAAATCTGATTTATGACCATCTTATAGATTATTATTAAGAAGATTTTAAATTAATATAAAAAATCATCATATACATTGAAAAAAAATTCTCGCTTGTTAATAATTGTGGCTTTATCCATTTCTGTTTTTATTTATGGGGTTTTCGTAGGCACATACAAAATTTTTCCATATGAGCAATTAGATTATGCAAAAACGATTTCATTAAATGAAAAAAACGATTCTGATGAAAAAAATATTATTTATGAAAATGATGTAAATTCATTAATTCATATTAAAACTGTCGATGATATATCTAAATTAAGAAATAATTTAATTGATTTTATTTGGAGCGGAGATGATTTCCCTAATTCAAAATTACCTGATAGCATTCAAACAAATATTTCAAATTCATTATATGATAATTTTACAAATCTAAAAAGAATTGATCAAATTAATGTAATGATGGAATATGACGTAAACTCTATTTCATATCTATTTGTTCCTGAATCTAGTAATAATAAACTGATTATTTATCATCAAGGTCATGCAGGTGATTTTTATAAAGGAAAAGATACCATTCAATTTTTCTTAGAAAAAAATTATGCTGTATTAGCTTTTTCAATGCCACTTTTAGGAATGAATAATCAACCAATTCTTGAAATTCCTAATATTGGTACAATAAAATTAACATCTCATGAACATTTACGATTTCTTGAATCATCACAATTTTCCCCAATCAAATTTTTTGTGGAACCAATAGCAGTATCATTAAATTATTTAGATGAAAATTATGATTTTTCCTCTTATGATATGATTGGAATCTCAGGTGGCGGATGGACTACCACATTGTATCCTGCAATTGATGACAGAATTTCACAAAGTTATTCAATTGCTGGTTCTGTTCCAATTTATCTTCGTTCTATACCTCAAAATTATGGAGACTATGAACAATGGCTTCCAGAACTTTACAAAAATGCAAATTATCTTGATTTGTATATAATGAATTCATATGGTGACGATAGAAAATTTGTTCAAATTTTTAATAAATATGATTCATGTTGCTTTTCAGGTGAATTATACAAATCATATGAAAATGAAATTAAAGAATCATTGTCTCAATTAAAAAAAGGTCAATTTGATATTTATCTTGATAACACTCATAAAAAGCACATAATTTCTAAATTTTCATTAGAAAAAATACTTGATTCAATTTCAAATAACACAAGGAGTAAATCTTGATTAAATTAATTGAAGAAAACCATATTTTTAAAAATTATTTTGGATATGTTTATTAATTAAACTTTTGACGCTAAAATATTACTTGAAACCCAATATTCTATTTATCGTAATTGACTCATTTTCAGCCAAAAAATGTTTTGGTAAAAATAAAACATCAATAACACCAAATATAGATAATTTGATCAAACAAGGAACTTATTTTTCCCAAACAATTTCTGCTTCTTCTTCAACCGTTTTATCATTTGGTAGTATCTTCACTGGTTTATATCCATTTGAGAGTGTTATTCGAGAAAATAATTATTTTAAAATTGATCCTAAAAAAATAACCTATATTGAAAATTTAATTGATTTTGGTTATAATGCTTATGCAACTTTACCAAAAATATTCACATTTGTTGGATTGGAAAAAATCTTTCAAAGAGAAATTGAAACTTATGATTCTTTTGAAAATTTATACAATGGTGTTGGTGAACAAATACTTGATAGTCTAAACTCAAAAAATCTACAAGAACCATGGTTATACTATTTACATTTAATGGATTTACATGGAACTGAAACATCATTTCTAAGTGATCCACCTGAAGAGTTTTCTGATAAAAAATTTGGAATTAACAGATATGATAGAATGGTTTCTGCCATGGATGTGTGGCTGGGAAAAATTTTGGAAAAAATTGATTTAGAAAAAACATTAATTATTTTAACTGCCGATCATGGTGCTGATTCAGCTTCTTGGACACCAGAAATGGAGAAATTTGCTCAATACAATATAGAAAACCGAAAAGTAGAATCTGGAACCCTACATAAAATATCTATGAAAGTACCCAAATCTTTAATTCCTTTTAGGAAAAAATTGTCTGATAAATATAGAGAAAAAAGAGATCAAACAATTCAAAAAAAAATTCAACCCGAAATAGAAAAAATTGTTGAACTTGATTTGACTCCATATGAAAAGCGTGTAATGCAAAATGCTATAGGATCCATTCCTAAAGTTTATGAAGAAATGTGTCATGTTCCATTAATCATTTCAGGTTTTAAAATTCCTAACAAAATTATTGAACAATTAGTTAGCAGTATTGATATCTTTCCAACTATTGCTGAAATTGTAAATATGCCAAAAAATAATGGAAAAATTCATGGACAAAGTCTTCTCCCACTTATTAATGACAAAACAATAGAAGAAAGACCAGTATATATTGAAAGTGATATTGATTCATCATCAAAAACTAATGTAATAGGAATACGAACTTCCAAATACAAGTATTTCAGGAGTGGTGATTCTTCTACTGTTAATCAACATCTTTATGATCTTCAAACTGATGCATTAGAAGAAAATAACATTGCAAATGAAAATCCCAAAACTGTTGAAGACATGGAAAGTATTTTGCAAAAATTAAAAAATAATTCTTACATGCAAAGTGATCAAAAACAAATAGATGAAGATAAAAGGAAAAAAATTCAAGAAGAATTAAAGAAGCTTGGGTATATCTCTTGAAATTTAAAAATTAAATTTACTATTCAATTTTTATTATAACTTAATATGTAAAAATTCATATTTAATTAATTTCCTTTATAAAAATATCTTAAAACATTCTTAACCATTAGTCTTGTTGTTGTTATTATGATTGGATGTATTATTCAGGCACGAATTGGCTCTAGTAGACTTCCCGGAAAAACTTTGATGAAACTAGACAAAAAAAATACAGTTTTGGATTTTGTAATAAATCAACTTTCATACAGTAAATTAATAGAGACAATTGTTATTGCAACTACCGATCTCAAAGAAGATGACGTTATTGAAATTTTTGCCAAAAATTTGAACATAAATATTTTTAGAGGAAACTCAAACGATGTAGTTGATAGATATTTTCAGTGTGCAAAAAAATTTTCGATAGATACTATTGTAAGAATTACTGCAGATAATCCATTAATTGATCCAAATATTATTGATTTAGTCATAGATGAATATTGTGATAAAAAATGTGATTTTGCAACAAATACATTACATAGAACATTTCCATATGGTACAGAAGTTGAAGTTTTTTCTTTTGAAGTTATTGAAAAAACATGGTTCAATGCCAAAAAGCCTTCAGAACGGGAACATGTTACACCATTTATTAGAGATCCACAAAACAAATTCTATTTAGTAAATGTAGAAAACTATGAGGATCTCTCAAAGATAAGATATACTGTTGATAGAAGAGAAGATCTTAAACTTATAAAAGAAATTATAAAAAATATTAACACAAAACCAATTTTACTGAAACATATAATTGAACTGTATCAAACTAAACCCAACATCTTTAAAATCAATGAAAATGTTAAACATGATGGTTATATCACATCTTTAAAAAAAGATCAACAATATTTTAAATCTCATAATGAGGATAATTCTTAATGTCAAAAATAAAACTATTTGATCCTTTCTTGGATGGTTCTGAAAAAAATGCCATTAATCAGGTATTAGATAGTCATTTTTGGGCATCAGGTGCGGGTACTGGTTATGTAGGAAAATTTGAAGAAAAATTCTCAAAATATGTTGGCTCTAAAAATAGTATTGCAGTAAATAGCGGAACGGCTGCACTAAATCTTGCATTATCTATGTTTGATATAAAAAATAAAGAAGTCATTTTACCCTCATTATCATTTGTATCTACAGCTCATGCTGTAATTCTAAATGGAGGAATTCCTATTTTTGCAGATATTGATTCACAAACTCTTTGCATAGATCCTATTCAAATAAAAAAACTAATTTCCAAAAAAACTAAGATAATTCTCCCAGTTCATTTTGCAGGATTACCCGCCAATTTATATGAAATAAAAAAAATTTGTAAAGAAAATAATCTTTATTTGATTGAAGATGCAGCACATGCTTCTGGTTCATCTTATCAAAATAAAAAAATTGGACGTCATGGAGATTTAGTTTGTTTTAGTTTTCACCCTGTAAAAAATTTAGCAATGCCGACTGGTGGCTTAATTTCTATTAATACAAAAAATTATAAAAAAATTAGTACCATTTTAAAAGAAAAACGTTGGTGTGGAATTAGTAATAGGAAAGGAATTACTTATGATGTAAAAAATGTAGGTTGGAACTATTATATGAATGAGTTTTCTGCAGCTATAGGAATCGAACAATTAAAAAAATTAGATAATCTAAATAATGTTAGGAAAAAAATTGCAAAATTATATAACAAAAAAATTAATCTAGAACATAAAATGATGTATGATGAAAATTCCTCTTACCACATTTTCTGGATACGAGTAAAAAAAAGAAATCAATTCAGGAAAAAAATGAGTAATGTTGGAATAGAAACAGGAATTCATTATAAGCCCATTCATACTTTTTCAATGTACGCAAAAAACAACACACTTCCAATAACAGAAAAAATTGCAAACGAAATAGTATCAATTCCTATTCATCCAAACTTGTCAGATGATGAAATTGAAAAAATTATTAACAGCGTAAATAAATTCTCATAATTTTAGAAATTAGCTTTTTCTAAAATTCTAATATGTGATACTAATTCTGACAGTTGTTTTGTATCGATAGATGTTGAAGCGTCTGGACCTTTAGAATTTTCCAGTTTAACATGTTTTTCAATTAAAATATGCTTAGTTTGTCTTTGTTTTTTTAAGATTGTAAAAAGAATGGCTGCAGTATTTCCTAAAGTATGATCAGAAAATCCATCAAAAGAAACAGCTTTCTTCCAATCAATTTTATTAAATTTTAACGGATAATCGGATATACAGTAACAAAAAGTTGTTTTATTTTTCGAAAAAATCTTCTTAATTTTTTTAATATTGCCTCCCATTCCCATACTAATGATAATTGATTTTTTACTTTTAGCTTTAGATTCTAGTGTTTCAAGTGAAGAAGGATCTTTAAAAAGGCAAGTTCTAGATGCAACTTTGTATCTTTTCACATTTAATGTTTCTAAAAATTTTACTCCTTCTGGATAAAAAGCACTACACATAAACTCAATGTTTGCTTCATCAGCAATTTTTTTAATTTTTTCAGCTTTTTCAAATGTTAATTCAGATTTTTTAATTTCTTTCCAATCTGGATGATTTTCTGAATACAGATCTTTTGCATGCCACATTTGGAATTTTACTATATCTGCTCCAGCTTTTTTACATTCATGAATAATTTTTCCAGCTTTTGATACACTTCCTTCCCAGTTTGATCCTATTTCAGCCACAATTATGGTTTTCAATAATTTATCATACAAAAAGAAAAATTTAACTGTTTTATTGTTTTGATTAAATTCATTCCAATGAAAAATGATGAAATTTTTGTTAAATTAAGATCAGTCAAAAAATCAGATTGTATATTTCTTTATGATTTGTTAAAAGAAAGAGATCCAAGAGCTAATATTTCTCATAAAAAAATGCCTAGTTTTGCACAACATGTCAAATTTGTTATGTCTAAACCATATTCAAAATGGTATATTATTGAAACCTTCAAAAATGCTGTGGGTTCAATTTATCTTACAAAAGATAACGAAATTGGGATTTTTATTAAAAAAGATCTTCATGGTAAAGGAATTGCTTCACTTGCAATTAACTTATTAATGAAAAAACATCCTCGCTTCAGATATTTAGCAAATGTAAATCCTAAAAATAAAAAATCAATTCAATTTTTTAAAAATCAAAAATTTCACTTAATACAACATACATATGAATTAGAAAAATAAACTAATTTTGAATAATTTAAAAATTCTTATACAAATAATTGTATTTATAATCTTATTGAACTAATTTTTTAATCATTACTTTTAATTCTTCTTTTGATATTTTTTCTACTTTATCTGATGAATAATCTTTAACATTTTCTATTTTTCTTATTCCTTGATATGCCTCTTTGATATTATCTATATGAAAGAGTGGATATAATGGATTTGTTATGAAATACATATTATCATATTCCCAACTATAACGAATTTCATCTTCACTTATTAAAATTTCATGTAATTTTTCTCCAGGTCTAATTCCTATAATTTCTTCATTAACATTTTCAAACAAATCACTTAATGCATCTTTTAAATCCATGATGTTATATGCACGCATTTTTGGCACAAAAATCTCTGAACCTTTGCCAGAGTTTGTCGCATTTAGAATGAAGTCTAACGCTTCATCCATTGTAATACTGAATCTAGTCATTTTAGGATCTGTAATTGTGATTTTTCTCCTTTTCTTAATTTGTTCAATAAATAATGGTATTACTGAACCACTACTTCCAAAAACATTTCCATATCTAACAGAAATAAACCTAGTAACATGTTTTTCTGGATCTACATAATTATTTGCTGTTACAAATAATTTCTCTGTTAATAATTTTGTAGCTCCATATGTGTTTAATGGAGAAACAGCTTTATCTGTACTGATTACTACAGCCTTTTCTACATTTTCATGTAAACAAGCATTAATTACATTCTGTGAACCTATGACATTAGTTTTTATAGCTTCAAAAGGATTGTATTCTATCTTTGGAACATGCTTTAGTGCTGCAGTATGAAAAACAATATCTACATCTTCCAATGCTCTTTTCAGACGCTCAAAATCATTAACATCTCCTAGAAAAAATCTAAGACGTTTATCGTTAAATTTATTCTCCATTTTAATTTGATTTTCTTCATTTCTGCTAAAAATCCTAATTGTATCCACCTTTTTTTCCAAAAGTCTATGTGTAAGTGCTATGCCTAATGAACCTGTACCTCCAGTTATTAGAATTTTTTTACCATCAAACACGATTAATTTGTAATTGACTTTTCTAAAAACCTTGCTTTAAACAAATATTTAAAATGATTCTAGAATTGATGCAAATTCTTCAGAAGCATTACCTCTATTCTTCATGAATTTTATTACAAAATCATCTGCATTTCGTATTAAATCATTTTGAAATTTTTTATCAAATAAAATTTTCTTTATATCGTTTTCTAAATTACAATTATCTAAGACAGTAAATACTGCATCACTTTTGATGTGATTAAATTCAGGAACTTTTTCATCAAAATATACATTCATAGTGGGCTTGCCTAAAATCATTGATTCTAGAAGCATTGTTGATGTTCCGTTAATTTCAGGTGATATTACCATTACAATATCTGCTTGATTAACAGTGTTGATCACCGATGTCCATAAGTAGATAGGAATTGTACTGTCTAATTCTCTTATTAATAATTTGATTTCTTCATTATGTTTTAATTGAACTGGATGTAATTTAACAATAATTTTCACATTGTCAAATTTTTCCATAATTGAAAAAATATTTCTAATAATTTTTCTAAATCTAAATTTAAGATCTGTACAAGATAAGCCATTGACATCACTTATAGGATTTGGTGCTAAAAGTAATGTAATTTCTTCATTATTTCTATTTTTTTGTCTAGATAAAAAATAATTATCATGTCTTGGACTTCCTGTAACAATTATTTTTTTTGCATCAATACCATACTCATTTATCAAAAATTCTTTTTTCATTTCTCCCCACACTGCAATTTTATCTTTGAAATTGACATAATCTGATAATTCATCGTACCTCTTTGTTTTTTTAATTCTTTCAATAAAACCATGTTCCAGTAAAATTGTTGGAATCCTTTTTTTATTATATTCAAGAAAACTTTTTTCTGTTTCACCTACCTCATTCAACGATACAATACATTTGACATCACATTTTTCAAAAATTTTTTTAATACTAAAAATCATAGTAATATAGTAAGATAATCTTTCTGAGTATGTTTGTTGTAATACTTCTTTAACTACATCCCAAAAACTAATTTCTTCAATCATGAAAATATTATTAAAAATTTCAGAATTTTCAAATAATTTATTTATTTTTTCCAAATATTTTTCTGTTAATAAGGCAATTTTTTCTTTATCTTTTTTCTCTAAATATTTATCAATTTTAAGTATTTTACAATTAGTTTTCCTTATTGTATTAAGTGAATCTCTACTCCATATTGCAGACCTTCTTTGATTAATCAAAATAACATTCCCGTCAAATTTCATCATATTTTCAAAGAGTTTTGAAAATAATTGTGGATTAAATTCTAAAAAAATAACGCTCTTTTTTTTGGAATCATTAAGATCAAACCAAAAACCATAAAACCACCCCATGGTTGATTCTAAAATTTTTTTAATTTTAAGATAAGTTCCTCTAGAAATGTTAAACGTAAAGGGAATTTTACCTATATTGTACTTGACAGTAATTCTATCCCAAAATAATTTTTTATTTGAATTATTTTGAAAAATTTCTATCTTAATATTACTATTTTCGATAATTGATTCAACTATTTTTGATAATACGTTTGTAGTGATGATTTTTTCTGGTTGTTCTTTTTCAATAACTCGTTTAATTATTGTCAAATTAACTAAGTTGGGCATTAAAAATGATCCAAATTCATGTGAATCTAATATTTTAAGTAAATTAACACCTTCAATTTTATAATCATCTGATTTGATTTTTGAATGCCAATTTCGAAATTCAATCATTTTATCTAAAATTTGTAATCTTTCCTCTTGATTTAGTATTTCATCTGCTTTTTCATGTTCAATGTTTTTGTATTCTAAGGTTTCATGAATATCCAGATCAAACGAAAATTTTTTTACTTTTTTATCCTCAATAATTTTTGACGGTAAAACATCAAAATCTGAATTGTCACCAATCAAAATTATTTTAGAAGTCAAAATACCTTATCGTTTTGATTTGTGATAATTATTTAAATATATCTTATTTTTTTAAATTTCTGAATTTTTTAATTTAAAATTTTTATCCTAAACTAATCGAGGAAATGGAATGGGTACTAAAAATCTCCCTCCATTTTTTCTAAATTGATTTTCTTTTTCAAGAATTTCTTTTTCATAATTCCATGCTAAAAGAAATGCAACCTGCTGTGAACCTTTTTCTACTAAAATTTTAACTGGTTTTACTGGTATGTGCATTCCAGGAGTATACAATCCTTGTTTTAAGGGAGTAGTATCTACGATATGATCTAAAAATTTTGTACCTATATTACAATAATTTAATAAAACATTTCCCTTTGCAGGAGCACCATATCCAAAAATAATCTTTTTCTCTTTCTTTAGTTTTTTTAATTCTTTAATAAGTGATTTTTTTAATCTCGATACATCATCAGAAAATTTTTTGTATGTTTCCAATTTATTAATCCCAAATTTTTCTTCATAATCTATCAATTCTTCTACATATTTTCTTGGTTTGAAATTATTTTTTTTAGCAGCAAAAACTCTTATGGTTCCACCATGTACTTTTTGTTTTTTAACATTGAATATCTCAAACTCATTATCGGTCATTAATTTTTTTAATGATCCCAACGAAAAATATGATAAATGTTCATGATAAACGGTATCAAATTCTAATTTTTGAATTAAATCTAAAAGATATGGTACTTCAAATACAAAAATTCCTTCATCCTTTAATAGAAGTTTTACACATTTCATTAATTCCTGTAAATCATCAATATGTCCAAAAACATTGTTAGCAACAATTACTATTGCTTTATTATCTATAGAAATTTTTTTTGCGATCTTGTATGTCAAAAAAGCATTTTCAGTTGGAATTCCTAAATCATTTGCAATTTTTGCAATGTTTTTTGCTGGTTCTATACCCAAAACATTAGTTCCTAATTTTTTAAATTCTTGGAGCAATGAACCATCATTACTTCCAATTTCAATAACCAGTGGATTATCTTTTTTCATCAAAAATTCATGATATATATCACACGCATATTTTTTAAAATGAGTTACTATGGGTTTGCTTGCACTAGTCAAATAAAGATATTGTTTAAACAAAAATTCTTTATCAACAATATCTAACAGCTGTAAAAGAAAACAATTTTTACATAAAAATAATCGTAGTGGAAATTTATTTTCAACTTTTTCTAAATCTTCTTTTTTTATAAACGCATTTGCTAAAGGTTGCTCGCCTAGATCTAATATTAATTCTAAATTTTGACTAGAACAAATTCTACACTTATTTTTTTTATAAAATTTCATTATAACAGTGAACAGGTTTGTATGATTGAATATATTGATTACTACATGTCTTTTGAAATTTTATAAAATCCTGCAATCTTGCATAGAATCTTTAATAATTTATTAAATTTTTCAATATTCTCAGTTTCAGAGACTTCTAATGGCGTTTCAATTGTACAACAAAACGATTCAAAAATTTGTTCGTCCTGAACCTTTTTTATTTTTCTTATAGTTTTTCGTCTTTTTCTAATATGATTACTTAGTCTAATTATTCCTAAATAACTTCTCAGTTTTTTTACAAGCATTTTTTTTTTGGTAAAAAATACAATTAATCCAATTTCAATAATCAATAAAGAGGGTAATAATTTTAATATTGTTTTTGTTTCGTAGTTAGATAAAAGTACAACCCATCTATTTCTTTCCAATAAATAAAACTTTTCACCACTCCATTTCCATTGTGCACTTCCATAATGATATACAATGGATTCTGGAACATAATATGATCTATAATTTAATAATCTGGCACGCCATCCTAGATCTAAATCTTCATTATATGCAAATAATTTTTCATCAAATAAACCAACTTTATCAAAAATTTCTTTTGGACAAAATAAACAAGTTCCAGCGGCAAATCCAATCTCTTCAATTATATTATATTGTAAGAGGTCTTTTTTCCCCTTTTCTCTAGAGAAACCAAAGCCAAAAATATTTATCAAATTTCCCGCACTATCTATGATGCTTCTATCTTTCATTTTCAAAAATTTTGGTTGATATAGACCCTCCCCTTTATTCATATATGCTTCAAATAAATAATCTAACCATTTTGGAGCAACAATCAAATCATTATTTAATAATACAATAAATTCTCCATTGGCATTTCTTATTCCAATGTTTAATCCCTCTGAAACTCCCACATTTTCCTTATTTAGTATGAAATTACATTCATGATATTTTTTCGAGAATTTTTCACCACTTTTATCTGGTGAATCATTATCTACTACTATGATCTCATAATCTTGCTTGGTTTCTTTAAAAATTGATTCTAAACAATTTTCTAAAAACTTTTCACCATTGTAGTTAAGAATAATGATTGAAACTAATCCTTTTTTTACATCGATTTTAGTCATATTATGTCAATTTTTCTATTTTTTTTCTGATGTTTCACCTATAAGTTCTGGTTCTTCTTTTTTTATCTGATTATGCATAATCTCTATTGCCTGTTCTATTTCCAAAAGCTTTATTCCCTTTTTCACTATTTTTTCACAGTTTAAACATGATTGTAGTGGTCGTATGGCAATTTGCTTTAACTCTTTAGATGAACAAGGTACAATAAAATTATCTAAATATCCAAATGTTTTTGCTATTTTTTTAGAAAAATCTAATCTATTAATACAAGAAAGACCCGATGTATGAAAAACCCCCTGCATGTCTTTTTTTATCAGCTCTATGATATTTTCTGCTAAATTGTCTGCTAAAGTAGGTGTACTAAACTGATCATCTACAATTGACAATTTCTGCTTTTCATTTAATTTTTTTAAAATCCATAAAGCAAAATTCCTTGTCTTTACTGAATTATCTCTTACTTGAAGATATTTTGAAGGCATCCAACCAAATAAAACACTGGGTCGTAATATCAAATAATTTGAAACTTCAGAAGCTATTTTTTCGCTTTCTAACTTTGTTTTTCCATAAATATTCACAGGATTGGGTTCATCATCTTCTACATACTGATTCTTCTCTCCTGAAAAAACTGCATCAGTAGAAATATGAATAAATTTAGATCCTAATTGTTGTGCAATTTTTGCAAGATTTTTTGTACCTATTACATTAACCTCATATGCCTCTTCTCTGAATTGCTCACAATAATCGACGTTTGTCATGGCAGCAGCATTTACAATAATATCTGGTTTTAATTCAAGAATTTTTTGACAATCTTTTTCATCTACAATGTTTATTTTTATAATTTCTGTATTTTTAGAGACAATCAAATTTTTGTTATAAGTAGAATAAAGTTCAAAACAACTACCATTTTCTAATAATTTATAGCCTAATAAACTACTTCCACCTACTACTAACATTCTTTTTTTATTCATTAATTACAAATCAAATTTGGATCTGATAAAAACTTTTTAAATTACATCTTGAGCTTTTTAGAAAATCGTTTCAATCAAATACACTTTAAAAAAATTCATTAACTAATACTAAACAATATTAACATATAATTTAGTTGATATTATATGGATTTACAAATAAAGAATTATGATCTCGGGGTACAAGTTTTATTTCCTAAAATAAATAATGATGAACGTGGTTTTGTTACTGAAATCTTTAGAAATGATTGGAATGGGTTTTTTGGACAAGACAAACCCAATCAAATTAACATCTCAAAAAGTAATCCTGGAATCATTCGAGCTTGGCATAGGCATAAAAGAAATCAAGTAGATTTTTTTACTGTTTTAAAAGGTTCTATGAAGATCTGTGTTTATGATAACAATAAAGAATCAAAAACTTTTGGAAAATTGGTAGAAATTATTGCAGGTGAAGATAACTTACAAATTATTAAAGTTCCAGGAAATTTTTGGCATGGAACGAAAACTATTGGAAATCAACCCTCTTACACGATTTATTTTATAAATAATTTATACGTTTATGAAAATCCTGATGAAGAAAGAATTCTTTGGAATGATCCATCTATTATTGATCCTAGAACAAAAAGACCATATGATTGGAATAATGTGAGTTAGTAATGAAATTTCTTGTATGCGGTGGTTATGGTTTCATTGGAAGTACGTTTATCAAAAATCACCTGAAAAAATTTCCACAAGATACTATTGTCAATATAGATAATCTCACAATAGGTTCAAACAAACTTAATTTATCTGAAATCCACAATCAAAATTATTCCTTCATTAAAGAGAATATGCAAAATGTTACAGAAATTGAAAAACTTTCCAAAGATGTTGATGTAATAATAAATTTTGCTGCTGAAACACATGTAGATAGAAGTATTGCAAACCCAAAACCGTTTATTGAAACAAATATTCTAGGTACATATTCACTTCTAGAATCTTCAAGAAAATATAATAAATTATTTGTCCATATCTCCACTGATGAAATATATGGAGATTTGGAAAATAAAACGTCTTTTAACGAAGATGATATTCTAAAACCCAGTAATCCATATTCTGCAACTAAAGCTGCAGCTGATTTACTTGTAGGTGCATATAGAAGAACTTATGGAATAGATTGTATTATTACAAGATGCACTAATAATTTTGGCCCAAATCAGTTCCCAGAAAAACTTATCCCAAAAACAATTATCCGTGCATTGAAAAATCTTAAAGTTCCCCTTTATGGCGATGGAAATCAAATCAGAAGTTGGATTTATGTTTATGATCATGTTGATGCTGTTGACTCTTTAATTAGTAAAGGAAGAATTGGTGAAATTTACAACATTACTGCATGGAATGAAATTTCTAATAAAAATATTGTAGAAAAAACCCTTCAATTTATGGATAAATCTTCTGATTTGATTGAATTTGTACCAGATAGACCTGGACATGACAAGCATTACTCTATTGATTCATCAAAAATTAAAAATGAAATTAATTGGAATCCAAAATATGACTTTGATGATGCTTTACATGAAACTGTAAATTGGTATATTAAAAACAAACTGTGGTGGGAACCGCTAGTTGATGAAAAAACACTTCATCCTCAACCTTGGACATTAAACTGGAATAATTAGAGTTGAATTACAAAACAACTAAGATGAATTTAATTATAGATAAAACCGATTTAATGAAATGAAAGGAATTATTTTACATGGAGGACATGGAACTAGATTACGTCCTTTAACTCATACTGGCCCAAAACAACTTCTTCCTATTGCTAATAAACCAATGTCCGAATATTGTTTAGAATCTTTAAGAAATGCTGGAATTACTGATATTGCAGTAATAATTGGCGGAATTGGTTCAAACAAAGTACAAGAATATTATGGTGACGGTAAAGATTTTGGCGTAAAATTATCCTATATCACACAAGATTTTCCAAAAGGAATTGCTCATGCAGTAAGACTCTGTAAAGATTTTGTTGGAAAAGAAAAATTTGTTGTTTTTTTAGGTGATAATATTATTCAAAAAGATATTAACGAATATGTGAACGATTTTGTAAATTCAAATGATGCAGCATCTATTCTATTATGTGAAGTTGATAATCCCTCTCAGTTTGGAATTGCAGAAATAAAAAATGAAAAAATTATCAAATTAATTGAAAAACCTAAAAATCCTAAAACTAACTTAGCTGTTACTGGAATTTATTTTTTAACTCCTATAATTTTTGATCTTATTGATAATCTTGAACCTTCATGGAGAAATGAATTTGAAATTGTCGATGCACTTCAAATGTTGTTAGATATTAATAAAAAAATTCGTTATTATATGATAACTGATTTTTGGAAAGATACTGGAACACCAGAAGATATCCTTCAAGCCAATAAAATAATTCTTGAAAATATGAAATCTTGTTCTTTTGGAACTAATGATGATACAGTTGTAATTGAAGGAAATGTTGTAATTGGAGAAGGTACAATAATTAAAAATGGTTCTAAAATAATTGGCCCAGTTATAATTGGAAAAAATTGTATTGTTTCTGATAATTCGTATATAGGTCCAAACACTAGTGTTGGTGATAACACACACTTATCATATTGCACTGTAAAAAATTCAATTATAATGTCTGACTGTATAATTGATTGTAATATAAAAATAAAAAACAGTATTATTTCATCCAATTCTAAAATCTCAAAAATTGAATCTAATAATGAAGAAAAAGTTTTCTTACTTGGTGAAGGCACAAAAATTAATTTATAGTAAAATTTTAAAAAATAAAAATAATAAAATTCAGTAATTTTTAGAAATTTTAAAATTTAAATTAAAAAATTAATATGTTTTTTAAATCCAATCTGGAACTATATTTTCATGATTTGCTAACCATTCAAAATATTCTTTTATTCCTTGATTCAATGAAATTTTAGGTTCCCAATTAAGATATTTTTTCATTAATGTAACGTCTGCATATCCGCCTAATGGATCACCTTTGGGATGTGGTTTGTAGTGAATTGGAACTTCTTCAATATTTTCAAAAACATACTTCACAATTTCATTAACCGTTGTTGGTTTTCCTGTTCCTGAATTAAAAAATTTACCATTTGTTGAATCTTTATCTATAGAACGAACTACTGATTCTGCAATATCTGCAACATGTGTAAAATCACGAATTTGATTTCCATCTCCAAAAACTGTAATTGGTTTTCTTTTTTTTGCTAACATGGAAAATATGGCAATTGCCCAACTATGACTTCCTAATTTGGGAGTTTGTGGAGATCCATAAACGCTAAAAAATCTAATTGAGGTTGTTGGCAAATCATAAAGTTCATTGTATAATCTAGTTTGTTGTTCTCCCCAATATTTTGAAAGTCCATAATTAGAAACTGGGAAACATGCATCACTCTCTTTAAAGATCTGTCCTTTGGGCTCACCATAAACTGAGGCCGATGATACAAAAATAAATTTTTGAATCTCTTCTTTTTTACAAATCTCTAGAATATTTTGTGTTGCTTTAACATTCGTTTGAAATTCATCATGTGGATTTCTAACACATGCACCTACATCTGCTAATGCTGCAGCATGTATAACAACATCATTATTTTTGATTAATTCTGAAATTAGTTCATTGTTGTTAATATCTCCTTTAACAAATCGCACACTTTCCATATTTCCTACACCATATTCATGCAAATAATCAAATGGATATGCTGAAAGATTATCAATAACAGTAATTTTTGCTTCACGTTCATCTAATTTTTTAACTATGTTACTACCAACACATCCAGCACCACCTGTTACCAAAATTGATTTATTTTTAATATTCATGTATGATATTCCTTATTATGACAAACGTTTCACATAATTTTTCACCTATTGAATTTCCTCTATATTTAGCAACTGTTTTCAAGGATTCTATGGATCTAGGATGATTTCCAGATCTAACTTCATCTTTATAACAATTGTATGCATTAATTTTCAGTTTTAGATCTTGTTCTGTAATTACATTGAATTCTGTCGGATTGAAATTCTCATTTAATCTTCCTGACCAATTTGTAGATGATGGAACTTCATAACACAAAATTTTTTCTACCCCTTCCCAACTGTTTTTTGTTTTTATTCCTCTTATTTGATGTGGTCTGCAAGCAACCATTGTAGAATCAAAAACAAATCTATGATCTTGATGTGCATCTCCATAAAAATGAGTATAAACAATTGTAGGTTTAATTTTTACAATAATCTCTGCTAATTTAGAATTAACTTTTAACTTTGATTCTAAATCAAATTGACCTGATTTACAACCTAACCAAAATAAATTCTCTTTTTTAATATTAAAAACATTAAGCGCTCTATAAGCTTGTTCTTTTAATTTCGGTTGAATTGGTTTATGACCAACAGAAAATAAAACTATGAAAACATTGTCCCCATTTCTAATATGCTTTGCAATAGTTCCACCTGCACCTAACACCTCATCATCTGGATGTGCTCCAATAACAAGAATATTCATTAAATTAATACCTATAATGGACTTTATTAATAGTATCTACAAGGAAATTACTTGTTTTATTCTTTGTTATGTTGGAAGGTCAAAAATTTAATTCTTTTAATCTTCACATACAAATTTCATTAAAAAATTATATGTTTGTATATCAATTCATTGATTGATTTTTTAATTTAATTAGATTAAATGAACTGAAATTAAAAAATATATTAAATTTATTTATTATTTTTAATTTTTTCTGGACTACCTGTACGATCATATTTTTTTCTAGATGAAATAACTTTTGCTGGTAATCCAAAGGATACTGAATTTTTTGGTATATCTTTAGTAACTACTGAACCTAAACCAATTAAAGAATTTCTCCCAACTGTTTTTTGATTTCTTATTCTTGTCCCAATTGATAAAAAAACATTATCTTCAATTATACAACTACCTCCAACAACAGACTCTGCAACTATGTAACAATTTTTTCCAATTTTGGCATTGTGTCCAATATGTACTAAATTATCAATTTTTGTTCCATTTCCAATTTTTGTTTCCTCCATGATTGCTCTGTCAATACAAGTGTGTGATCCTATTCTGACATTATCTTCAATGACGACACTTCCTATATGTGGAAATTCTTCCCATATCCCTTTTTCATTTTCTTCAAATCCAAATCCATCATAACCAATAGTAGCAAATGGTTTTATTGTAACATTATTTCCAATACACGTTTTTCCAGAAATTGAAACATGTGAATGTATAATAGTATTATTTCCAATAGATACCTCACTCCCAATATAACAATATGCTCCAATATGTACATCTTTTCCGATTAATTTTGTTCTTACATTCGCAGTCGTGTGTATTCCTTTTAATTCATTATTTAACTGAAAAAATTTTTTGATACAACGAATAAACCATATTCGGGGGTTTTCAACAAAAATTAAAGTAGATTTTTTTGTTTTAATGTTATTTTTTAAACTAGAATGACATAGAATGACGGAAGCATTTGATTTTTTTATTTCTTCTAATCCTTTTTTTCCTAAATATGTGCAAAATGAGAATTCATTTTTTTTTGCTGAAGATATAGGCGCATATCCTCTAATTTTAATCTCTTTTTGATTAATAATTGAATATTTTTTTTTAGAAATATAAGATAAAATTTCTGATAGTAAAATCATACTTTCCAAAATTTTTCTTACAATTCATTACTTTCAAACTTATTTATTAATTTCCATTTTATTTTGTCAAAATATCATAATAATGCCTTCATAAGATCTAATAATGATTCGACAGCTTTTTTATTAGTAAATTTTTTTAATGTATATTCTCTTCCTGCGCCTGCAATTTTTTTCCATTTGTTATTTTGAGGATCTGATAAATATTTTTCAAATTTTTCAATATAGTTGTCCTTATCGATAGAAATAACCGTCTTCTCATCTTCATATCCTAAAAATTCTCCTCTATTTTTCTTTGTAATTTCCATAAAAGTAAGACATCCAGCAGCTGGAATTTCCCAATATTTTATTAGAGGATTATATGTACATGCGGCAATAGCAGAACAATATTTTTGTAATAACAATGGATATTTATCACCAACATATTCGTGTTGGAGTGTATGTGTGTAATCAACATATGGAAGTTTATTGCATAAGGTTCTAAGCTTATAACACCCTAAAGCATTCCATTTTGGATTTCGTATTTTGTTAATTATTCTTGAAGTAATTTTCATGTTTCCAACATTTCCTGAATTAAGAATTTTGTTTGATATTCTTTTGTCATAAGGTATTATATTTTCATATAGACTTGATTCAAGACCAAAAATTATTGTTTTATACTTAAAATTTGATGGGTATTGTTCATGAAAAAAATCTTTATGGTGAAAATGAAAATAATAATCAATCTTCCATTTTTTGTGAAATTTTATGGATTTTTTTGCTCCTGCCGGATCTGCCCCTTTAGCAATGACAGGCATGTCTAATTCTTGAATACCTTTAATCTCTGAAGGCATTCCATAATCGTTATTTTCCCAAAGGAGTATTATATCAAATTTATTTTTTAAAGCTGATGCATCAAAAATTTCTTTTGTTGGAAAATCTTTTATTTCAATCTCTTTATTTTGTCTAAGGGCTTTCATAAAAAAATTATAGTATGTATTATCATAGTGTTTTCCAGAAAGATATACATTATTTTCATGATAAATGAATGCAACTCTAATCTTTTTCATTTTTATTTCTTAAATTAGTAAAAAATCTATTAAATGTAAATCTGTCTACTAATCATACAAAATAATTAAAATTGATTTGTCATACTTGAATAATTATGAGTTGTTATACTCTATTTTTATGACTGTAAACTTGATAAACAGATTAGTCAAATCATAATGTGTGATAAATTATGAAATATCTGATAAATAATAAAATTATTCATAAGATGTTTCAAAAATTATATTATGAATTTTATCAAAGAAATATCTATGCACTAATTGGCCCAATCAGATCCTTGCCTGATTTTATAATAATTGGAACAGCTAGAAGTGGAACTACTTCCTTATACTATAATATTTGTCAACATCCATGTGTTCTTCCTGCATCATATGATGAAATAGGATTTTTCGATAATAATTTTCATTTGGGTTTGAACTAGTATCGCTCAATGTTTCCTACACAATTTTCAAAATGGGTTATTAGAAATAAAAAAAATATGCAATCACAGGAGAAGATACACCTTTTTACATTTGGAATCCACTAGCAGCAAAACGTATTTCAAAAATTCTCCCAAACGTGAAATTAATTACTCTTTTTAGAAATCCTGTAGATAGAGCTTATTCCAATTATTATCTAGGTATTAGAGCGGGTTCGGAAAATTTATCATTTGAAGATGCAATTCAAGTTGAATTGACTAGTTTGAAAAATCCTGAAATTGCTTCAGAAAATAATCTTGAAAAATATACTAATCCAAGATCATATATCGCTAAGGGATTTTATGCAGATCAGCTAAAAATTTGGTTAAAATTATTCCAACATGAACAACTATTCATTACTTCTACAGAAGATTTTGAATCTAAGCCTCAAAAAACATTAGATGACATCTATGATTTCTTACAAATTCCAAAAAATCTTGTAATAAATCTTGAAAAATATAAAGTATCTTCATATCCAAAGATGAAAAGTGAAACACGAGAATTTTTAGTTGATTTTTATAAAATACATAATGCTAAGTTATTTAATATGATTGGACGAAAATTTGATTGGGATAAATAATTTTTTTAAGAACTATCATAATTAAATAGAGTTGAACTTAGAGTTTGAAAAGCAAATTGAAGATAAACGGGGAAGAATATTATTTCTAAAATTTGGTAGAAAAAACATTAATCTAATTGAAATCAAGAAGAGTTTTGCAAGGGGTGGACATTTTCATCAAACTGAAACTAGTCATTTTTTGATTTCAGGAAAAATTGAATATTATACAGAAAATATCAAAACAGGATTAGAAAAAGTTTCAATAATCTCTTCACCTAATATAATTAATGTACAACCTAACATTGCTCATTTACTTATTGCTAAAGAAGATTCATTATTTTTTGAAGTCTTTGAAAATTATGAAGATACAGTTTTTCATAAATACAGAAAAATAGTTGAAGATCTAATGAAATAATTCTCTTAAATTGTAACATATGTTCAGTGATCAATTTTCTTTATCACTCTTCCTGGATTTCCTACAACAACACAATAATCTGGTACATCTTTTGTTACTACACTTCCAACAGAAATTATGCTATTTTCTCCAATAGTTACGCCAGCTGTAACTATTGAACCTGGAAATAACACTGCACCTGATTTTATTTTTACTTCTGCAACTTTTCTAGGAAATTCACCATTTTTTAAAAATAAATTAGCAGCTGGATTGGTATGTGCAAAAACTATTACATTTGAACCAAAAGTAACATTATTTCCAATACTCACTAAATGGGGATAAATCAAATCTAATTGGACATATGCAGAAAAATGACAATTTTTTCCAATTTTGACTCCTCTTAATCGTTGGATTTTTGCTGTGGTTTCTGAATGTGGACATGAATAAGCAATGGAATGCAATATCCACGAACGAAGAAATTTCATCTTCATTCTAAAATTGCCAAAAGTTCCACTATATCCATAATATTCCATTAGTTCCTTTTCGTTAACTGAAGTAGGGTTCTCATCTTCCATATGCTTATTCTATTCAAGCTTAATTTTAAATCTAAACTTATCTGATTATAATTACCGATAACTCAATCATAAACAACAAATACTAAAAATTGAAATATCATTATATATTGGATGAAAAGAAATTATCGTACTATTTAACAAAAAGTAAATCATTGGAAAATAATTTTGAAAAAAGTACTAGAATAGCAATTTTAAGTAGTTTTACTCTAAATGGAATAGAAGAAATTTTTAAAGTAAAATGTGCTGAGAAAAAAATTAATTGTGTAACTTATCTAGGTGGTTATAATCAATATAATCAAGAAATCTTAAATTCTGAAAGTAAACTTTATCAATTTAACCCTGATATTGCATTTCTAATTTTAGATACTAGAAGTCTTTTAGGCGATTTGTGGTATTCTCCATATTCACTTGATGCAAAACAACGAAAAGAATTTATCGAAAAAAAATTTGAGGAAATAAAAAACTTAATTCAAACATTTATGAGTATATCAAAATCAAAACTTATTATTTCTAATTTCCCTATTCCAACAAAATCTAATTATGGAATTTTTGAGACAAAATCAAAATTTGGTTTTCAAAAAATGATTGCTACATTAAATGAATATTTACAAGATTTTATTTCAAATTTGGATCCTGTATACTTGTTTGATATGAATGGTTTTGTAACTAGACATGGTGAAAATAATGTTTTTGATCCAAAACAGTTTCTTTTTGGAGATATCAAAATTTCTCTTGACTTTATTCCTCATTTAACAAATGATTTGATTGGATATGTAATCGCAACTTTGGGTTTGGCTAAAAGATGTATTGTCTTAGATTTGGATAATACATTATGGGGTGGAATTGTTGGTGAAGATGGTTTTGATGAAATTAAATTAGGATCTGGACCTCCTGGAAATGCCTTTGTCGAATTTCAAAAATATCTATTGGGACTATATGATCGTGGAATTCTACTTGCCATAAATAGTAAAAATAATCCAGATGATGCACTTGAAGTAATTGAAAAACATCCAGACATGATCCTTCGAAAAAAATATTTTGCATGTATGAAAATTAATTGGAATGATAAAGTATCAAATATGAAAGAAATTTCAGAAGAACTAAATTTTGGCCTTGAAAATTTTGTTTTTATTGATGATGATCCGATAAATAGAGAATTTATGAAATCCAGCCTTCCACAAGTTTTAACTGTTGATCTCACCCCGGATCCTTCAAAACATGTAAAAATTTTAGAAGAAATGAATGATTTTAATGTCTTAAAAATAACTTATGAAGATTCTAAAAGAGGTTTGATGTATTCTCAACAAAAAGAAAGAAAAGATTTTGAAAAATTATCTTCCAATCTTCAAGATTTTCTTAAAAATATGGAATTAAAAGTAACTATAAAAAAAGCTGATAATTTCACTATTCCTAGAATTTCCCAATTGATTCTTAAAACTAATCAGTTTAATCTAACTACAAAAAGATATTCATTAGAAGATATCCAAAAATTTTCTCAGGATGACAATATGTTGATTGGATGTGCTCAAGTTGAAGATAAATTTGGAGATAATGGAATTGCTGGTGCATTTATTGTTCAAAAAAATGGGACAAAAGAATGGATATTAGACACTTTTCTTTTGAGTTGTAGAGTAATGGGACGTGAAATTGAAAAAAGTATCCTTGGATATATTGTTAAAACAGCAAAAGATTCTGGTGTAGAAAAAATCAAGGCAAATTTTATTCCAACACAAAAGAATAAACCTATTGAAAATTTCTTACCTGATTGTGGATTCAAAAAACAGGATAATTCCTGGATAATTTTATTAAATGAAACATTTCAAATACCTGATTTTATTACAGTTGAAGAAAAATAATGTCTGAAAAACTTTATGGAATTATTGCAAAAGTTATGGATATACCCATCAATGAAATTAATGACAATTCAAGTCCAGAAACAATTCCTAGTTGGGATTCTTTTAATTCTTATATTTTGTTGGATGAATTAGAGACTGAATTTAAAACTGAATTTACAATTGATGAAGTTACGGAAACAAAAAATGTTTCCGATATCAAAAAACATCTAAAGAATCATGGGATTATTTTATATGACTGAAATTCCATCTGAACATAATTTTGAAGATCTTTTTATAGGTCAAAAAATAACTTTTTCTCAAAAAATAAATGAATCAATATTAACTGACTTTGCAACAATCAGTGGAGATTTTAACCCTCTACATATGAATAAGGAATATGCTGCAAACACAAATTTTGGAAAAAGAGTTTGTCATGGAATGCTTTTAGCCTCTTTTTTTTCACAACTTGTTGGAATGTATTTACCAGGAAAAAATTCATTATATTTTTCACAATCATTGAATTTTAGAAATCCCTGTTATTTAGGAGATGAAATAGTTGTAGAAGGTGAGATTATTGAAAAAAAATCTGCCTTAAAATTAATTACTCTGAAAACAACTATTCATAATAAAACTGGAAAATGCTTAATCGATGGAATAGCAAAAGTTATTGTGAGAGAATGATTTTCAAATTTTGATCAAAATAATATGATTGAAAATTTTGGTGTAGGAATTGATATAATAGATATAACACGATTTGAAAAAACATCTTTTTCAAAAAAACCAAATTTTTACAAGAAACTATTCCTTCCATCTGAAATCCAATACTGTTTAAAATTCAAAAAACCTGCAGAACATTTTGCTGGAAAATTTGCTATTAAAGAATCTCTAAAAAAATCAATTCTTGAGCCTATATCTTTTCTTGATATTGAAACTTACCATTCAAATACAAAACTAAAGATAAAACTTCTAAATGATTTAAATAAGAAATATACAGTTTTAGGTTCCATTAGCCATGAAAAGAACTTTGCAATTGGTATTGTAATTTCTGAAAAACTAAATTAGTTAACAAGACGTTTTAAAATTTAATTTTTAATTTGAAATTTTGCAAATTTTTCATAATCAATTTTATACGCTTTTACGTGATATTGAAAGCCTTTTTCTGTAGAATCGTATTCTTTAATCAGATAAGGAAATTCTACTTCATTGTAAAAAACATCATTAAGAAACTCTAATTTGTTTTGTTTTCCATCAGTTACTATATGTGTTAATCCTTCGTCTTTGGAATTTTCTATATATTCAACTAATGTTGAAAAACTGTTTGGGGAAATTTTCTTTATTTCAAATGATTGGTTATAACTAGTTTCTTTTGGTAATGGTATTTCAGGCCAATTATTTTCTAAATCTGCAACATGAATGTATTTACTCTCTGGAACATAATGATTTATCCCACCTGCAATACTAACAATGTCTTTTGCAATCAAATATGATTCTTTTTCATGTTCATAATCTATTTTTTTGTAATCCAGAAAGATCAATGATGATAATAAGATGCCCGAAATTATTATAATGATGAATAAATTTTCTTTTTTAATTTTCTCACAAACTTTTTTAATTGTTAATGAAGACATTAAACAAAAGATTGGAAATATTATGTATAGATATCTTGTTTCTTCTATTCCCCTCCCATACAAATAAAATGCTGGAATCAACATTGTTAAACCAAATACAATAATTGTGACCATTTTATAATCTCTATTTTGAAACAACAAAAAAAACCCAATTGGAGCAAATAATACAAATGTTGGAATCAATACCCACCCCAAAAATTTTACTAAGTTAATTATTCCTAAACTAACAAACAATACAAATCTGTTTTGTTCTAAATTTTCTCCATAAATTGGATCATCAGTATCTGGAATACCTTCAATAATGTGAGCTGAAACATAATTAATTCCTCCACTAAATATGGGACTAATGATTCCATCATCTCCTGTAGCTTCATACATTGCATATGTCATTGGAAAAATTGTTAGGAAAAATACTCCACTTAACAAAAACATTTTTTGAATAATTTTACCATCTTTTCTATATCTAGCAAAGAATATTGCCAAAAATGGAATTAAAATCAAAAATCCTTCATAACGAATTATAGCAAATAAAGCCAATGTAATAAATGATAATAAAATTATTGTGAAGCGTTTACTTAAAAATAAAAACAATGAAAGTGTTCCAAGTAAAATATAGCTTGGTTCAACAATTCCTAATAATGAATTTGTAATTATTCTAGGATCAAATGCAAAAAATGCAGCACCTATAATCGCAAATTTTTTATCAACAAATCTATTACATAAAAGATAAACAGGAATGATTGTTAAAACAGAAATTGTAATTGTTAAAAAACGTTGTAAATATGTAAATTCCAAGAAATTTTGTGAGTTGAATACTGAAAAGAATAATGAGAGAAAAACCGGCCATCCATTGTTTGTCAAGTCCCAGCCAATAGGTAATTGACCTTGTTGACTCACAACTACAGCATATGAAAAATAATCTATACTATCATAAATAATTGGTAAATCAAACGGAAAATAATACAGCCTAATTACTAATCCAATTAATCCGATTACAGATAAGGAAAAAATTGGCTTGTTTATCATTAATTTCAAAAAATAGTTCAATTTTGCTTTGTGATTCCTCTTGATTTTTTAAATGTGTCTCGACAATTTGAGTAGACCTCTGTTTTTAGTACCACTTTTTGCATAATTTTACGTAAAGTTACTTTCATTTATGTTTCATCCACCTCTATGATTCGCTTGAGAGAGCTTTCTTTTTGAAGGGATTTGTGACCATCATCTTTTGATATTTCATTAAGTGATGCTTTACCTGCTTCGATGAATTTTTTCACCCATTGATAAAATGTTGCGGAAGATTCTGTGTTTTCTGCACAATTCAACAATACTGGTGTTTGTACTAATAATTCCATTACTATTTTTATCTTCTCTGAAAGGGTGAATTTACTTATTCTCATAAGTGTAAACCCCCACAATATCATCTGAAAAGTGTATAATTACAAGTGGTCCTATTTTAGAGGGGTCTAGACCACAATATCTAATCCAACCATCCTGAAATGAGTCTTCTATGATTTAATTATATCAAAGAAAATTAAAATTTAATGAATAAAAAATTCTCAATTACAAATTTATATTCAAATTTTAAAGGTTTGTTTTCTATTGCTTTTGCAGATATTGTTACTGCATCTGTTTCTGCATTATTTTGGTTATATGTATCAACATTGATAAGTGTGGAATCTTATGGTGAACTTTTCTATCTACTTGCCATTGCAAATATGACATCATCTATTTCTTTAATAGGATCAAAACATACTTTGTTAGTTTGTATACCTAAAAATATAAAGTTAGATTCAGCATTATTTTTACTAGTATTTGTTATTAGTGCTATTTCATCATTGGTATTATTACTATTAACTTCAAATATTGAATTGAGTATCTATATTTTGGGATCTGCTGTCTTTGGATTGGGATTAACTCATCTTCTTGGAAAAAAATCTTATACAGATTATGTAAAGTATTTATTTACTCAAAAAATTTCTATGGTTTTACTATCACTAATATTAAATGATTTGATGGGAATAAATGGAATAATTTTAGGAATATCTGTTTCATTTTTTATATACATTCCATTAATAATTAAAACATTCAAAATAAATAAAATTGATTTTTCTTTATTGCGATCTAATTTTCAATTTTTAATGTATTCTTATTTTATTGAGCTGATTTCAGTATCAGGCAAACATATTGATAAATTTGTTATTGTTCCACTATTAGGACTTACTATAATGGGAAACTATCAACTGGGAATTCAATTCATTGGCCTATTCCAACTATTCCCTTTAATTCTTCTAAAATACACTATTCCTATTGATGCAATTAAAAACTCTAATAAAAATTTGAAGATTGCTATGATCTTATTCTCATCTTGTTTAACTATCTTAATTATTTTTTTAACTCCTGTATTGATTCCATTGTTTTTTCAAAAATTTATTTACGTGGTAAATATAATTCAAATATTAAGTTTTTCACTTGTTCCTTTTACAATATCAACAATTTATGTATCAAAGTTTTATGCAAATAAAAATTCAAAAATAGTTTCAATTAGTAATCTGATATTTGTTTTAAGTTTTGTTTTATTTGTAATTATTTTTTATACTATTTTAGATGTGATTGGAATGTCTATCATCTATGTCGTATCCAGTATTTTTGCTGTATTATTTTATTTCATAGTAGATTTAAGAAATAAAATTTTAAAATCTTAACAATATTATATATTAAAATTAAATATTTAGTATTTATTTCCTAAATCTTCTTCAAAATAAATTTTTTTACGATCTTTCTTGAAAAGGAACTTTATTGTATCTAACAAAAGTATCTGTGGACCACTTGAACCAAGTTTGATAAAATAACCAATATTTTGCAAAAAAACTTTTTTCCCTAAATTTTGTATACACCATTTTTGAAATGGTATTCTATTTATCAATATTTCATGAAATTTTACTTTTTTGTTAATTAGAAGTTCGATACTATTAGTATTTGATACTCCACCTTGACCTCGATAAAGTAGTGTTTCATCAAAAACATGTAAATTTCCATATTTCAAAATTTTTAAAATTGATATGGCATCCCAAGGATGTATTGTATGATTAATGGATTTTTTTAATATATTAGTGCGAAATAATGAATAAATACATGCAGGATATCTTGATGATTTCAAACAATTTTTTATTCTATCCTCATATTTTGAACCATTTGTACTATAGCATTCCAAAGAGAGAAAATGCCGCCTTATTTTTTTGTATGTTTTTCTAATAAATTTCTCGTTTTTATTAACTACCCAAAAATCTCCAATAAAATTGGTTTGACCAATACTTCCCACAACATCTTTTTTTGAATCAAGAATTCCGATATTTTTCTCTAAAAATTTTTTATCCCAAAAATCATCATGCGCAATCCAAACAAAATATTTTGAATTAGTAATATCCAGAAGAAAACGGAAATTCTTTAAAGGGCCCAAATTATTCTTTTGTCTAATATATCTAATTCTTTTATCTTTCTTTTCATATTCTTCACAAATAATCTGTGTTGAATCAGTTGAAGCATTATCTGAAATTATTACAATAAACTCTTTAAAAGTTTGGGAAAGAATTGATTCGATAGCGCGACCTATTGTTTTCTCTCCATTAAATACGGGTAGGCCAATACTTACTTTTAGAACATCTTTAGTCAAATCTAATATTTTTGTTTATTCTTCCATTCCATTACAATTTCCTTATAATTTATTTTCATTATGTCTTCATTTGGATAAAGCCATTCATCATTGATCTCTTTTTTCAAAATTCTTTTTGACTCTAAATTGCCATCCAAAACTAAATCAACAATTAATGAATTTGCTGCTATGTTGAAACTATTACTATCATCTAGAATAATTATATTTTTAGTATTTTTAACATCTTCGTAAATTTTCTTCCAATTTGTCTTAATAGGTGAATTTATGTTGAACAAGCTAGCATTAATTCCGTTATTCTTAAACTCTAAAAATAATTTATTTGCTTGAGGAAATGAAAAATTAAACGAAACAATTGTTATATCGTTCCCCTTTTCATATTGAAAAACTGTTTTCTCATCATTAATGAATAAAATTTGTTTAGGTTCAATTATATCTTCTTTGAATAATCTTTGACTTATTGTTATAATTCTAAATCCTGGTTCTATCAACTTTGATTTTAAAATTTCATCAGCATCTATTTTATTAGTAATACAATAACCCGGTATACGTGCTATGGAACAAAATTCTGCAAAATTATTAAGACTAGATTGAGGACCTTGATATCCATTATCTACAGTAATTGGAAAAATTGTAAAAGATGCATCTTTTCCTAATTTCAAACTACGTATGATATTAAAAGTATTTACTAGATGATCTATGCCTAACAATAAAAAATCTAATTGTTTCATAAAGAATATTGAGGAAATATCATTAATCATCATTCCAAATCCAAATCCACATAAGGAATTTTCAGAATTTGTTGAATTAATAATTCGTCCACTTTTTGGTATTGATAAACCTCGAGTCATGCCACCAATACACGATCCTGCTGAAACATTTTGCCCAAATATTACTAATTGTTCATGTTTTGACACTTCTTCTCGAAGTAGATTATTTATTAATTCAATATACTTCATTTCGTTTCCTCTTCCAATTCATTTCTAATTATATCAGATAATTTATTGAGTTCATCAATTCCAAGTAAATCAATTAATACAAAAATTGGATCAGAGTTATTTTCTTTGATTAATGCCGGACATGTTGTAACATCAATTGTGGGTGCAGGACCTGCATGATAATTAATGAACTTCCCATCAGGGTTTTGATCATTAGTCATTATCCAATCCCCTAGTGTGTTTACCATAACTTCAATACAAATTAATTCGTTATTTTTTTTAGATTGCTCTTTTAATCTTGTTAATTCCTCAATATAATTAAGTGGATTATTTCCTGAAAGTTTGACATATTTTACATCATAAGATTTAGAAAATGTTTCTAAATCAATATGTATTCTTCTTTCAGATATTTTAGTAGCCATAGACCATTCATTGTTTTCAATAATTAACAAACCACTTAGATTCAAACTTTTAAACATAAGAATACTTTCATGAAAACTTCCCTCTTCAAGAGAGCCATCTCCACCTAAAACAATTGCTATTCCATCTTTATGTTTAATTTCTAAAGACATTGCAATACCCACTGCAACAGAAAAATTGTTTCCTAGAATACTGGATGTGTAAATTATTCCCTTGGCAGGATTAATCAAATTCATGGATCCAGATTTCCCACAATCTAATCCTGATGTTTTAAGATAATATTCATCTAAAATAGGGTTTAGTTTTCCAAGACGTGCTAAATTATATGCAATATTTCTATGAGTTAGAATCAATTTATCTTCATTATTCATTATTTCATCGATAGCTACTGCAATAGTCTCATGTCCAAAAGCTAAATGAATGGGGATTTTGAATTCTCCAGTCTTGTATTTTTCATTAACTATCATTTGTGCAATTCGAATTCGAAGAATTTTTTTTGAAATAGAACTTAGATCATTCATGACATTACACATATGGTAATAAAGATTTCAAACCTGATTTTAAATCAATTTTTGGCTCCCAATTAATAATTTTTTTAGCTTTTAAATTTGAAGGGTTTCTGATACTTATTTGGTCAGGGTTACGTTCAAAGACGGTTATTTTTTTATCAAGTACTTTCTGAGATGTATCTATAATATCTTTTAATGTATCAATTTTGTTTCCAGTTAAATTAATTATGTTAAAACCTTCTAATCCAAATGAATGTGTAATTCCTCTAACAATATCTGAAACATGTACAAATCTTCTACCTGTTTTCAATGATCCAACTGAAACTTTATCCTGATTTTTAACCTGATTTAATATTGATTCAACAGCAGACCAATTTGATTTTCTTGGACCATAAATAATGCCAAATCTGAGGATTGTCACATTACAGAATCCATTGTTATGTTGTTGGCGAAGATTTGATTCAGAAACTAATTTAGAAAGGGCATATTCAGAATCATGATTTGCTATATTAATTTCAGAATCTTCATTTTTTTCTTCAGAGTCAATAAATTTATCGTAAACCCACTCACTTGATGCAAAAATCAATTGCTTTACTTTGGTTTTTTTAATGTATTCTACTAGATTTAATGTACCCATAACATTCGTGTTAAAGCAATCATATGCTTTTCCTTTACAATCTAAATCTCTAGAAAGTGCAGCTAAATGAATTACAACATCAACATTATTGAAAATCTCTAATGGAATATTTTGAGAACAAATATTAATTTGTAAAAAATCGTAGTTAGGGTTTTTTACATCAATAGAATCACAACCAATTATTGAAATATTTTTTTCATTACATTGACTAATTAGCTCTTTTCCTACAAAACTCTCTGAACCAGTGATTAAGACTTTCATATTAATAATGAAATTTTTACCATATTTCAATTAAGCTTTTTTGCCTATGGATATTTTATTCTTAAGACTATTAATACGTCAGATATGATTAGAATGATATTTTTTGATCTTATTCATTAAATTTTTTGACAATAGAAATTTTGGATTTGCTTTCAAAGAAAGAGAATTGAATTTTTTTGCTTTATTATAATTTTTTAAGTCAAAATTTATTTTAGCTAATAAAAAATATGTTGAATAAACTACTCTCCAATCTAAATTAAGAATTTTTATCAAATTAAAACAAACTTTTTCTGCTTCATCAAATTTTTTTAAATGATAACATGTTTTTGAATATTCATAGCAAATTTTTTCATAAGGTGCATGTTTAATTGTTAGAATTAAATTATAATATTTCTTATTTCCAATCATTTTCTTTAGCTTTTGGACCGCATTTTCTCCTTTTTTGGTTTTGAAAAATAACTCACTTTCATAAATTAAATTAGAAATTTTTCCTAATTTTCTATTTGATTTATGATTAACTTTTTTATACAAATCATTTATTATTTCAAATGGAATAAATATATCAAAAATATTTTCTTCTGATTGCTCAATGGCTTTTTGGAATTTTAATCCTTTTTCTCCATTATTTTTTAAATCTACAACTATTGCAGAATGGTATTCACGATATGATTTTTTATTAAATACCTTATTTTTAAATTGTTTTTCTGAAAGAAAAACTTGTACTTTTTCAAAACCCACATGTTTCATCATAAGAACTAATGCTTGAGTTGTTGGAATACCAACAATGCCCGGATAAATTGTTGCTCCATCATATACATCGCTTTCTAACTTAAATCCAACAATACCAAATTGATTTACGAATTGTTTATCTTGATATACTATATCTTCTAATTCTAATTGTTTTGCAATTTCCTCAGAGTTTAATTCATCAGTAAGAACCATTGTTTCAATAATACACAATTCATTTGTAATTTCATAAATTTTTTTTAAAGCTTTTAGATGATCATCTAAATGATGCATGACTCCAGGTACAACTACAATATCAGAATTAGGGATCTTTGCTTTTCCTAAAATATCCATTTGTTTTAATTGATATTTATTTTTAGGTAAATTGAAATATTTTGCAATAAATCTTGCCTTTTTAAGATTTGTTTGTCTAGGTTCAATTCCTAACACTTTTTTCATTTTTAATGTGTTAAATAACTCATAGAGAAAAATCCTGTATTACATCCAATATCACAGTGTTTTTTGCCTTAATTCATTTTTTGTATAGTTATTTTTCAAAATATTTAAAAATACATCTCTTATAGCAAACAATCTTCTTTTTTGAAGCTCATCTTTATCTTCAATAATCACCCCATTCCCAAATTAAAATATCCATGAACCCATGGACCAAGAACATTTATTTCTTGAATTAATTTCTCATTTTTTTGTCAATCTCGTTTTTTGAAAACACAGATTGTTTCGTTAATTTACTCATTTAAATTCATATAGAAAATATTTTTAGATTTTTTAAATAAATGAGAGTTTTTCATGTTAATTCTATTTATAAAAATTTACTTTACTTTGATTGTTTTGTATTATTAAAGCATAAATCTATGCAAAAAAAGTAAATTGTAAATGCATATAGGAATTAGTCCTGTACGAATTAGTTTCGCAGGGGGTGGAACAGACATGCCTGAATATTATGAAAAATATGGAGGAAATGTTGTTTCAACTGCAATTTCTTTATTTACATATTTAATGATAAAACCTAGAAAAGATGATTCGTTTCAAGCATTTTCTACTGATTTTGAAATACATCAAAGTAAAATCACCTATAAAAAATTAAAGGCTAAAGCAGGAACTGAAATTGCAGTTTCTGTAATTAAATATCTTAATTTCAAACACGGTGCAGATTTTGTAATTGGCAGTGATGTTCAACCTGGTTCAGGATTAGGTGCTTCTAGCAGTTTGACTGTAAATTTTATTAATACTATTAGTAAATTACAAAAAAAAAAATTTTCAAATAAACAAATTGCAGAAAAAGCCTTCTTTGTAGAACGTAATTTATTACTTCATCCTATTGGAAAACAAGATGATTATGTCGCTTCCTATGGAGGATTAAACTATATCAAATTCAATAAAAATAAAACTACGGTAACCCCAATTAAACTAAGTAAGTCTAAATCCCAAGAACTTCAAAATAATTTATTATTGTTTTTTATAGGAACAACGAGAAAAAGCTCTACTGTTCTTACAACACAATTAAAGAAAACAAAAAACCTAGAACCTACTACATTAAACTCATTACACAAAGTTAACGATTTAGGAAAAGAACTATTTTATTCTCTTAAAAAATCCGATTTAAATAGAGTTGGAGAAATTTTAGATCAAGGCTGGAAAGAAAAGAAAAATTTTACTAAACAAGTTTCAAATCCTAAAATTGACAAGATATATGAAAATGCAATTCAAAAGGGTGCAATCGGTGGAAAATTGACTGGTGCCGGAGCTGGTGGTCATATGTTATTTTATTGTGAACCTAAAAAACAAACATTAGTTAAAAATGAAATGAAACATTTGGGATTGAAACATATTGATTTTAAGTTATATCAAAATGGACCCAAAATTCTAAACTTATATGACTTTATCTAGTAATGAAATCATGAACATTGAAATTTCTATTAAAGAAAATCTCAAACTAAATTCTATATGCTTAGAAAATCTGGATAAAAAATCTGATCAAATCAAAGAAATTGTTGAGCATTTAATTACTGCACAAAATAAAGGTAAAACCATTTTTACTATGGGAAATGGCGGTTCTGGCTCTACGTCTTCTCATTTTGTTTCAGATTTATTAAAAACTGCTATTACAAATAATTCAAAAAGATTCAAAGCTATTTCACTAGTTGATAACATTCCTGTAAATTTGGCGTGGTCAAATGATGTTTCTTATGATTGTATTTTTTTAGAACAATTAAAAAATTTTTTAACAGATGGTGATATTATTATTGGTTTTAGTGGAAGCGGAAATTCAAAAAATGTTGTTAATGCATTTGAATATGCAAAAACAAAAGGAGCTATTACTATTGCAATATCTGGAATGTCTGGAGGGGAGATATCAAAAATTGCTGATCTCGCTCTAATTGTACCAAGTAACGATATGTTGATTATAGAATCAATGCATATTTTGATTTGTCACTGTATGATTAATGTAATTCGAGAACAAGGAATTCCAAAATTCAATTATGATTCCTAAAAATCAAGCAATATTTCTTGATCGAGATGGTGTTTTAAACAAAAATCAAATTGATTATGTTAAAAATATTGATGAATTGGAAATTTTTCCAAATATTGGTGAGTGTATTAAGCAAATTAATGAACAGGGATACTTAGTGATTGTAGTTACTAATCAATCAGCAATAGGACGTAAACTAACAACAAAAAAAAATGTTGAAGACATTCACAAACATATTCAACAATTTTTAAAAAAAAACAATGCAAAAATTGATGCATTTTATTACTGCCCTCACCTTCCAACTGATAATTGTGATTGCAGAAAACCAAAATCTGGTCTTTTAGTAAGGGCAGCTCATGATTTTTCTATTGATCTCAAAAATAGCTGGATGATTGGAGATCATGATAGTGACATAGAAGCTGGATCAAATATAGGTTGTAAATCAATCAAAATCTCTCATGAAGGTAATTTACTGGATATTGTTAATGATATTCTAAAATCTTGATATGTTTTTCACACATAACATTCATTACAAATAATTGTTAAAATTTATCATGAAAAAAATTCTAATTATTGGTGGTAGCGGCTTTGTTAGTACAAATTTAATTAAATATATCCCTGAAAATTGGGAAATTTTTGCCACGTATAATTGTAATAGTATAAAAAATCAAAAAATAAAATCTTTCAAAATTAATCTTATAGAAAATCCTAAAGAAATAATTTCTATTATTCAAAAAATTAAACCTGATTACATTGTGGATACCGTAGCTTTTCCCAGTGTAGATTTATGTGAAGAAAATCACTTACTTGCGGATAAATTACATATTGATGTAACAAAAATTATTTCAAAAATATCTAGTAAAATAAACTCGAAATTACTTTTTCTATCAACTGATGCAGTATTTGAAGGACAATTAAATAAAAAATATCTTGAGACAGACATAGCAAAACCTGTAAATTATTATGGTTATACAAAATTAAAAGCTGAAGAAATAATTTTATTGGCATCAAAAAATAATGTTGTTCTTAGAACAGCTGTAATTTATGGTGCCAATGATAAATCAAGATTTACAAATTGGATATTATCCTATTTGAGAGAACAAAAAACTGTTGATCCATTTATTGATCAACATAATTCTCCAACATTAGTTGATGATTTATCTCAAGCAATCATCAAAATTCTTCAAAATGATATTTCGGGACTTTTTCATGCAACAGGACCTACATGTGTAAATAGATATGATTTTGCTTTAATACTTGCAAAAGAATTTGGTTTAGATTCTAATTTAATCAAACCTGTTACTTCATTGGAAAAAAAACAAGTTGCACCTAGACCAATTTCAACATGTTTAGATTCATCAAAATTGGAACACAGTATTGATTTTAATTTTAAAGATTTAGAAACAGGAATATCATTTATTGCATCCTGATTTTTGGTATTTAATATAAGATATATTTGACTTTATATTTAGAATGTTGATGAGTAACAAAACAATTTTAGTTACTGGGGGAGCAGGATATGTTGGTTCAGTATTAGTTCCAGCATTACTAGAAAGTAATTATCATGTTAAATGTCTTGATCGATTCTTTTTTGGAGATGATTATTTATTATCTCTAAAAAATGACAATTTACAATTAATTTATGATGATATTAGATGGTTTGATGGAAAATTACTTGATGATGTAGATGTAGTTTTAGATTTAGCAGCTCTTTCAAATGATCCAGTGGGTGAATTAAATCCTGAAAAGACCTTTGAGATAAATCATCAAGGTAGATCACGTGTTGCAAGATTATCTAAGGAACACAGTGTTCCCAGATATATTTTAGCTTCAAGTGCTAGTGTCTATGGTCAACAAAGTTCTATCGCTGATGAATCTGCAACAATAAATCCATTAACAGCATATTCAAAAGCAAACAGGATGGCAGAAATTGATACTCTGAGCCTTAATGATGAAAGTTTTTCTACAACTGTTTTACGTTTTTCAAGCATATATGGAATTTCGCCACGAATGAGATTTGATCTAGCTGTAAATAGTATTATATTGGATTTATTCAATTCTGGAAAAATAATTATTTATGGCAAAGAGAATCGTCGTCCATTTTTACATATTAAAGATGCAATTGAAGCATATCTCTTAACTATTCAAAGTCACTCATCAAAAATATCTGGAGAAATATTCAATGTTGGTTCTGACGACCAAAATTATTGTATATATGATTTGGCAAAATTGGTAGGTGATTCAATTTCTGAAAATTATGATTTTGAAGCTAAGGATACCTCAGATAACCGTTCATATTTTGCATCATTTCAAAAAATTTTAAAGGTCTTAGGATTTAAACCTCAATTTTCTGTTGAAGATGCATCAAAAGAAATCTATGATGCATTAAAAACTAAAAAAATAGTATTTACAAAAAAAATGATTACTGTAAAATGGTATAATCATATTCTAAATAACCCTGATTTGTTACAAAAATTAAGTATCAATAATAAAATTTTATAGTTATGTAATACATTTTAAAAAACCATCTGGTGCCACAGTAATTAATAATTTATTTTCCAGTTCTTTATCAATTATAAATCTCTTATTTTTCTTAAGAAATTCATGTACTGCAGTCTTAGGATTATCTGTTTTACTCCAATTACCCTTCAATAATTTTTTAGAATATTTATTTGGAATATCTTGAATAACTGTATCAAAAACAATCATATAACTTCCTTTTTTAACTAATTTTGAGTATGCTTTCAATTCTGCTAACACATGATCATGAGAATGATTAGAATCTAAAATAACTAAAATTCTATTCTTGTTCTTAGCAATTTTATTTACTTTATTTATCACATTTTCATCAATTGAAGAACCTTCTATCATTTTAATTCTTTTGTAAAGTGGATGTTTCAAAATTCTCTCTTTATTTTCTTTCCTTATCTCAATATCGATCCCTAATACATTTCCTTTCCCAATTAGTTGTAACATTGAAGCTGAAAAAATTAATGAACCTCCTCTTGCAATTCCTGTTTCAATAATTAGATCAGGTTTTATTTTCCAAATGATTTCTTGTAATCCTACTATATCTTGAGGGAATTGTATGATAGGAAGTCCTAGCCATCTGAAATGATATGAATATTCATCTAAAGAACTTTCCATCATCCATTTTTTTGATAATTTTTTTAATGGTTTATTCTTACCCATTTTTTTAATAAATTTCTTATTTCGTGTCTCAAATTCTTTTTCAATCATTTACCTCATCTCTAATTTCCTAATTCTTTTAATGCTTGGTCTAAATTTGGTAGGGATAAATCTTTTTCAGAAATTATAGACGTTTTGATTGGCCATTGTATTCCTAATTCTTTATCGTTCCAAACAATCCCTGTTGACAATTCTGGTTTATACCATTGAGACATTTGATAAAATAATTCAGAATCATCTTCCAAAGTTTGAAATCCTAAAGCAAATCCTTCAGGTATATACAGACATGTTAATTTTTCTGAATCTAATTCTATTTCACCCCATTTGAGAAAAGTCTTAGAATTTTTTCTTAGATCCACAAATACTTCATAAACTCTACCTTTAGTACATCTGACATATTTTGCTTCTTCATGTGGTTTTTTTTGAAAATGTAATCCTCGTATTGTACCTTTAGTTTTATTAAATGAAATATTACATTGAATCAAATTTGAATTAAGTCCATTTTCTTGGAATTCTTTCTTATCCCATGATCTTGAAAAAAATCCACGATTATCCTCAATTTTCTCTAATTCTACTTTAAAGACTCCTTCAAATTTTAATTCTTTAAAAATCATTTTAAAATTTTTACCTTGGGTATTAAAACAACAAATTTTCCGCCCCACTCTTTGATAAAACTTGTTTGTTCAATAATTTCATCTTTCAAATTCCATGCAAGAATTACAATATAGTCGGGTCTTGTTTCTTTAATTTTCTCTGGAAAATAAATTGGTATGTGAGTTCCAGGTAAAAATTTTCCTTGTTTATGAGGACTAATATCTACGATATAATCTATATCATTCTTGGTGATTTCACAAAAATTTAAAACTGTGTTTCCTTTTGCTGCTGCACCATAACAAACAATTTTTTTCTCTGCTTCTTTTGCTTTAATAAAAAATTCTTGTATTGATTTTTTTGATTTTTCAACGTTCTTTTGAAATTGTAAATATGTTGATATTTTTCTCAAACCAAAATTCTCTTCTTTCTTTAATAGATTTTTTACACTATCTTCAATCTTAATTTCATTATTCTGTGTTGATTTTAAAAATAATCTCAAAGAACCACCATGTACAGGAATTTCTTTTACATCAAAAATTTCTAAATTGTTTGATTCAAAAATTTTTTTTAATGTAAATAATGAAAAATAAGAAAAATGTTCATGATATACCATATCAAATTCACATTTTTGAATTACGTCTAATAAATAAGCAGAAAATTGAATAACTATTACTCCATTTTCATGAATAATTTTTTTCATTCCTAAAACAAAATCATTTAGATTTGGAACATGTGGTAATACATTAAATGCTAATAATAGATGTGCTTTCTTTCCAGCATCTACAATTTCTTGAGCTGTTTCAAAACTAAAGAATTTTACAACTGTGGGAATTCCATTATTTTCGGCAATTTTTGCGACGTTTGATGCTGGTTCTATTCCTAAGATAGGAATATGTTTATTCTTAAAATTCTTTAAAAGGTATCCATCATTACTTGCAATTTCTATTATCTGATCTTTATCAGATAGATTGAATCTGTCAATCATTTCATCTGCAAATAATTTAACATGATCCAACCACGAAGTTGAATATGATGAAAAATATGCATAATCATTAAAAATGTTTTTTGCCTTTTCAAATTCTTCTACTTGTACCAAAAAACATTTTTCACATACAAATGCTTGTAAGGGAATTTTTTTTTCTACCTCATTCATCGTTTCTTTAGTTAAATATGAATTAGCTAGTGGTGTTTCTCCTAAATTAACAAATACATATTTTAGTGAGTTTTTACAAAATCTGCAATTCATTTCCAATTTTTCCATTCCGCATTATCATTATTCCATAATTTTTCCAAAAAATTCCTATCACTGATTGTATCCATAGACTTGTAAAACCCCTTATGTTTAAATGCTGAAAATTGATTTTTAGATATTAATTGTTTCATGGGTTCTTTCTCCCAAACTGTAGAATCATCTTTTATCAATTCAAAAATTTGAGGTTCTAAAACAAAATATCCTGCATTGACCCATTCATTATTTTTTTCAGGTTTTTCTTCAAAACTGACCACCATATCGCGCTCTATTTTTAAAATCCCATATTTTTCTGGAGGGTGACATGCAGTAACCGTTGCAAGTTTTCCCTTATCTTTATGAAATTTTATAATATTTGAAATATTTGCATTGTTTAAACTATCACCATAAGTAAAACAGAAAGTTTCATTTTTAATATATTTTTTGACTCTTTTTAATCTACCTCCTGTCATGGTATTCTTTCCTGTATCCAACACATTGACCTCCCAATCCTCATGTTTTTTTTTAAAATAATCTTTAATCACATTGCCCATATATCCTGAACAAATCACAAATTCATTAATTCCGTAAGCAGAATACCTTTTCATAATGTGCCAAAGTATTGGTTTTCCTCCAATTTCGATCATTGGTTTTGGTTTCAGGTGAGTTTCTTCGCTGATTCTAGTACCAAAACCACCCGCCAAAATAACTGCCTTCATGAATTTCTTTTGTTTACATTAATTCTTAAAATGCTTTTCTTTTTGATTGACTTATACTTCATATGTAACTCATTAACATAGTTAAGAAATGACTGATAAAATATTATTTTGGATTAGTGGCGATTTGACTTCTTTTTGCACTGCTTACTATCTACAAAATAAAATTGACTCTGATTTTTTTGCAATAGTGGATTCTTATGAGAAACCAAAATCTTTTTTCAAAAATCAACAATTAGTGAAATTTCAAAAAACTTGGTTTTATCACGAATATTTTCAAAATATGAATAAATCTGATTTAAAATATCTTTCTGATTTTGAAAAAAAATATGAGATCAATTTGTGGAAATTGGCAATTAATGAAAGAATTTTTTATCGATTTAATCGAATCTATAAATTTTCTAGCAAAGAAATTCTTTTAATTCTTGAACGTGAATGTAAACTATTTAGTGAAATAATCAATACAGTAAAACCTGATTTTCTAATAATGAATGAACCTACTTTACATCAACATGAATTACTTTATAGAATGTGTAAAAAAATTGGTACAAAAATTCTCCTTTTAAACCAAACCAACACTTCAAGATCTATGTTGTCTGAAAATTCTAGAAAAATCGATGATACTATTGAACTAAATAAACTTCCATCATGTAATAGAAGTTTTAATGAATTACGATCTTATAGAAAATCATTTAGTGCTTATAATTCTGTTAAAACTTATAGAGACAAATTCAAAATATCTAAATTTGAACTCTTAAAATCCACTATGTCCTTTCTTACTTCTAAAAACCTACATTTAAAAACTCATTTTACTCATCGTGGAAGAACAAAATTTCAAGTTATTAAAGACGAAATTACACTCAAAATCAAAAGAAAATATCGAAATTTCTTTATTAATCATAATTTAGAAACAAATATAGAGTTTAATGAAAATTTTGTTTATTTTCCTTTAGCAGTTGATGAAGAAAGAAATCTCTTAATTGCTGCTCCTTTTTACACGAATCAAGTAGAAGTAATAAGACATATTGTAAAATCATTACCTATAGGATATACATTATATGTAAAAGAAAATCCTGCACAAAGCGTTAGATATTGGAGAAAGATTTCTGAGTACAAAGAAATAATGTCTATTCCAAATGTTCGTTTATTTCATCCAAATTTATCTGCTGAAGTGTTTTACAAAAATTGTTCACTTGTAATTACTATAGGTGGTTCATCGGGGTTGGATGCTGCTTTTTACGAAAAACCATCAATAGTTTTTACCAATCTAGGTTATTCTGTACTGCCTTCTGTATCCAAACTGAACTCTTTAGAAAATTTACATGAAATAATTTTGGAATCTTTACAAAAAACTGTTAACAGTGAAGATCTTGATAAATACATCACTTTACTTCATAATAATTCATTTGATTTTGATCCTCTGGAATTTCAAAATAAATTTAATGAATATTTTTATCATGATGGTCATTATTTATCCGTAGAAATATCAGAATCAAAAATGAAGACCTTTTTAGATGAAAATCAAACCATTCTTGATAAATTATCATCTGAATATGTAAAAAAAATTAATTTGTTAAAAAATTAGATTGTAATTAGGTTCTAAAAATCATCAAAATTTAACAAACTTATAGATCATACAATGTCTACAGATCAAAATCTCAGAATACCTTGTGGTATACATGAAAAACAAATATCAGCGCATGATGCTGTGCTTTACACCGTATTATCATGCGCTAGATTCTCAAAAATATGCGTATTACATTTTATTTGTATACAAAATCAAAACGTAAATAATTCCATTAATGGTTGTACGATCTTCTGCTTTTGGTCCTATCAGTACTGGTAGATCTTGAAAGGTGCTTCTGTATTGTTTCCCTCTGCTTATCTGATAATTCTTGAAATTATATAGAATTGTTTTGTAAATAATTGTACTTGGATCAAGATGATCGTAATTATTTTACAAAATAATCCGTTTTGGGTATGTGCAATCTACTTATTCAATTCAACTGATAATGATCATAAAAATGAATTTAAGATGTTGTATTTGCCTCACTTAGAAAATTTTTCTTCATATCGTTTTACTATAGAGAGAATAGAAGACTATGAATTAGTCAAAATACTATCTAAAAAATCAATAAATCTCCAATATTACTTTCCAATATTGTTAAATTATTAGAACAATCCACACAATTAAAAAATTTAATGAGAATGTTCATTTCAATGAAAGTTAACTAAGATCAATAAAAAATACAAAAATTAAAGGATAATTACTATCTCCAATATTTACTGAAATTAATTATTATGTATGTGATTTTTTTTAAAAATAATATTTTAGTCAATTTGTAATTAAATAAAATTTGTTAATAGTTTTCTGATATTTCCTTCTTGTAGTTTTCTGCCCATTTTTTATCTATATTTTTTATAATTTTTAATAGTTCACCATTTTTATCTAGTAATTCTAAAATATCTAAATATGTATAATTTTTATCTAGTTTTCTAAACAACTGTTTTGCAAATTCCAAATCTTCAGGATAATCAATAGTTAATCTTAAATTTTTTGGAATTTTCAATTTGGTTATGTCTAAATTGAAAATCTTTTTCTTAATTGTGGAATTGCTTTCAAAAAATTCTTTGTAACCTGTTTCAAATTTTTCTGATTTTACTAACGAAGCAATTTTTTTAATACATGAAACACGAATTCCTGTGGGAATGATTCCATGAATAAAATGATCATTCGCATCAAAAGTAGATGAACTACTGCCTATGATAAAATCATATTCATTTGATTTCATCTCTAAAATTATTTTATTTACCAAATCTGGTTCAGTAAATAATTTATCTCCTTCAACATCTATAATAATATCTGTATCAAATTCCCTTGCAGCATCTACAAATCTTTTTAAAATGTTTTTTTCATCTCCTCTAAAATATGTGATTTTTTTCATTTCTAAAAAATCTACTAATTCGTCATCAGATTTGTTATTAGTTGTACATACAATTATTTTGCGAAAATTCTTTACGTTTTTTAATCTATTTACAAGATGTTCGATAATTGATATCTCCCCAATTTTTTCAAGATGTTTTTTACGTAATCTTGTACTGTTTAGCCTAACTGGAATAAATATATCTACATTCATTAAAATCCCTCATTTTTCATATATATTTTAAAAACTAATTCATTGAATTTCATTAATTTCTACATACCTTTTTTCTTGATGTGATATTCTTGCTGCCTCCATTACTCTAGCTTGATTAAGTAAATCCTTTTCAAAACTAAATGAGGAAGTATCTGGAACTCTTAATTCTCTTACAAAAGAATCTATCATAAGCTCAAAATGATCAACCGGTTCAATAGACAGTTTTTTCTCAAAATCATTAGTTTTAATATTTAAACTGACTGGCATGTCAGGTGGGACATTATATGCTCTTGATAAATTTAGAAAACCCTTATTTCCCCATAGTGAATATACTGACTGATAAAAAAGATCGTATCCAAGAACACTTTGAGAACTTCGTTCTTGAGTAAAATTCATCATAATTGATGCTTTTGTGTCAACTTGAAATTCTTTATCAAGTGAAAGTCTGCAAAAAATTCCTATAGGTTCTGACTCAAATAATATTCTTGAAGCACAAATTGGATAACACCCTGCATCATTTAGTATTCCTCCTCCAAGTGATTTATCATATCTGATATTATCTTTTTCAATTGGTGGAAATCCATACATTCCATAAAATGTAAACAATTTTCCCAAATCCCCTTTTTTGATGATCTCTCTAACTTTTTTATGTGATGGATGAAATCTGAACATAAAACCTTCCATTATCCTAACATTATTTTTGGTACATACATCAATCATTTTTTTTGCTGATGAATAAGATGTTGTAGATGATTTCTCACATAAAATATGTTTTCTAGCATTTGCTGCTTTTAGAACCCACTCTTCATGTGTTCCAATAGGAGTTGATATGTAAACAACATCAATACTTGGATCATTTAAAACATCTTCATATGAGCCAAATTTTTTAACACCGAACTCTAAAGAATATTCTTTTGCCTTTCTTTCAGAAGTACTACCAATAAATTCTAAATTAGCATTTGTTGATTTTAATATGGCAGGAATTGTAGATGCTTTTGCTATGGTAGAGCAACCAATAATTCCTATCTTTATTTTATTATTCATAAACGATTATGACATATGTTACCATGATGTCCATCCTCCATCAATGATAATTGTTGAGCCTGTCATATAAGATGAACCTGAATTACATAAGAATTCCACAAGTTCATTGAGTTCATTTTTTTTCATCATACGTTTCATAGGTGTCAAAGCTGAATATTTGCTCACAAAAATTTGATCCTGATCAAATTCTACTCCTCCTGGAGCTATTGCATTGACTCTGATGTTTGGTGCTAAATGTGTTGCAAGAAATTTGGTGAGATTTATCACTCCTGCTTTTGAAATACTATATGCAGGATGTTTGTGACCTCCATTATACAAATCTGGTCTTGCAGAAACAATTCCTGTAGTTGCAGAAAAATTAATGATTGAACCTTTTTTATTATTTCTAGCAAATTCTCTACATACAGAAAAAAGTGTAGTTAAATTAACTTGTAGAAATCTATTGAACGATTCTAAAGTGACATCATAAAAAGTGCCTCTCTCTTTTCTTTCTTCAACATGATCATTTAATGCAAAACAATTTACCAAACAATCTGCCTTGTTATCCATAAACCATTTTCTTACAAAACTCTCATTGTTTAGATCGTGGCCTAAAATCAAATCCAATTTTAGAATCTGATTTTTTTGTTCAAGATATCGAGAAATCTCAGTCCCTAATAATCCTTCAGAACCAGTTACAATAATTTTCAAGTTTTTCATCCATCCCCATTTAATTATTTGTAGTACTTATTTAGATATCCTTTAACAAATTTTTGATATTCAATACATGTTTTTTCTGGTGAAAATATCTCCTCATCCTTTCTTGCTCCTTGAATAATCAGATCTCCAGAATATTGTATTTTTTCTAACGATTTAAAGAAAAGATCAAAATCAGTATCCCCTTTACCCAAAGGAACAGTATTTCCATGGATTTTTCGATCCTTTACATGAACATTTTTAATCCATTTTTTTAATATGGTTAATTCTTCTTCTGAATTATATCCTAACGAAGTACTATTACCTGAATCGTAATTTGCTAAAATTTTTGGATGATTAATTTCTTGTAATAAATCTCGAAAATTATGAGGGGATAAATCTGTTTCTAAAACTATGTTGACACTTGTTTCATCTAATAAATAGATAATTTTTTCAATATTTTTCTTTAACTCAAATTTGTCATTATTATTCTTTAATGACGAAGAATCAACTAGAGGAATTTCAATTATTGAAATTCCTAATTTTTCAGATTGAATAATTATTTTTTTGAGAATTTCTATATTTTTAGAGATATTATTTTCCGATTCATAAAATAGCTTTCTTTTCATAAAATAGTCTGCACATATTGAATTAATTTGAATATTTGATATTTTACATAATGATTTAATTTCTAAAACCCTGTCTGGATTGAGAATAGGATTTCCAAAATCATCAAAAATCCATTCAATTACCTCAAAACCACATTTCCATGCTTTTTTAAATTCTTGTTTCCATGTATTAAAAGGAAATGCTTGAATTTTTCCTTTGTCTGATTTTGATAATCTGCCTTGCATAATACCAATTTTTGGTTTTTTAGTCAATGTTATGAATATTAAATAAATAATAATATTAATTTTGAACCTTTTTTGTATAATTGAATCATTTAATAATTAAAAAAATCAAGAAAATTCGAATACTTTTGACTGATGTTGATTGTGTTTTAACTGATTGTGGAATGTATTACGATAAAACAGGAGATGTTATGAAAAAATTTCATACACGAGATGGAATGGGAGTTACTTTGCTTAGAAAGAATATGATCCCCACCATCATTGTAACTAAAGAAAAAACAGTAATGGTTAGAAAATGGGCAAAAAACATGAAAATTTTTCGAATATTTGATGGAATACAAGACAAAGAACAAATTTTAATAAAAATATGTAATACTTTGAATGTAAAACCTGAACAAATAGCATACATTGGAGATGATATCAATGATATTGGATTATTAAATAAAGTTGGTTTTTCAACAGTACCAAAAAATGCTATTGACGAAGCAAAAAAAATTGCAAACTATGTCTGTAAAACTGAAGGTGGTCATGGAGTATTACGAGAAGTTGCTGATTTAATTCTAACAACACAAGGATTAAATGTAAATTTCACAAAAAAATAATTACATGGTTTTCATTACTGCTGAAATAGGAATTAATCACAATGGAAATCTGAGTATAGCAAAACAACTAATTGATATAGCAAAGCAATGTGGATGTGATGCTGTAAAATTTCAAAAAAGAACCGTAGAAAAAGTATATTCAAAAGAAACTTTAGATGCTCCAAGAGAAAGTCCTTGGGGTACAACTACACGAGAACAAAAATATGGATTGGAATTTGGAAAAGATGAATATGATGAAATTGATAAATATTGTTTTCTAAATGATATTGAATGGTACGCATCTTCATGGGATGTAGATAGTCAAAAATTTTTACGACAATATGATCTTAAACATAATAAAGTTGCATCCGCTATGTTGACTAATCATGAACTATTACATGTAATAGCTGAAGAAAAAAAAGATACATTCATTTCTACTGGTATGAGTACTATTGATGAAATAGAATCAGCTGTAAAAATTTTTCAAAAATATGATTGTCCATTTGAATTACAACATAGCAATAGTTCATATCCAATGAAAATAGAAGAAGCAAATCTCAAGTGTATTGAAACATTAAAACAAAAATTTAATTGTAATGTAGGGTATAGTGGACATGAAGATAGTGCATATCTTGTTTGTCTTGTTGCAACCACGTTAGGGGCCACTTCTATTGAAAGACATATCACATTATCTCGATCAATGTATGGAAGCGATCAATCTGCGTCATTAGAACTAGCAGGTTTGAAGAGAATGGTTAGAGATGTGAGATCAGTAGATAAAATTTTAGGTGATGGGGTTAAAAAAGTATGGGACTCGGAAGTTTCTGCAATGAAAAAATTACGAGTATATTCATAATCAAAAATTTTTAACCTAAAAATTATTCTATTTTCATTCGATTTAACCTAATTTCATTTATAACCAAATTTTCATCAAATAAAAGAACAAAAACAACTGTTTCTGCAACCTCTATTGGATCTAAAAATGTTTCAAAATTTTGTTCAATGGAAATTTTACCCATTTCAGTTTTTGTTGAAGCAGGTGAAATACAATAACAACGTACATTTTTACTCTTTAATTCTTCATGTAATGAGCGTGATAAACCAAGAACTGCATGTTTTGTTGTACAATAAATTGAACCATTCTTAAAACCAGAATATGATGATGAAGAACCAATGTTTACAATACGACCCCAATTTTGTGCTATCATGTCTTCAGAAAATATCTTTGAGAGATAAAATGGTGCACGCACGTTTATGTTGAATGCTTTTTCAAATTTTTCAATTGAACTATCTATTAAGGAATCTACATAAAATATACCTGCAGAATTTATTACTATGTCTACAGAATCAAAACTCTCTTTAATTTTGGATACTACATTTTCAAGATTTTCATAATTTGATAAATCTGTTGCAAACGTGAAAATTTTAATATTATTCAAATTTTTAATTTTTGATTCGAGTTGAAATAATTTTTTATTATCTGTAGATATTAAAAAAAGATTACAGCCTTTTCTTGCTAATATTTGTGCTATCTCCTTACCTATTCCCCCAGTAGCACCAGTAATTACGCAATTTTTGTTTTTTAATTCTATTTGAACCATTTCAATCATTTTTCTCAAAATATTTTTCTACATGCTCACAAATTATGTGGTATATTACTCTGTGAACCTCTTGAATTTGTGAAGTATTTTCTGAATCTACAGTGATATCTAAATCTACAACATTTTTTATTATTCCTCCATTATTTCCTAAAAGAGCAATTGTTTTTGCACCTCTTTTTTTAGAAGCTGAAATGCCTCTTTCGACATTTTTGGAATTTCCACTTGTAGAAATCCCAATTACAACATCGTCTTTCAAAACTAATCCCTCGCATTGTCTTTCAAAAATCATGTCAAAAGAATAGTCATTTGATAGTGATGTTAGAATAGATGAATCTGTCGTTAGGGATATTGCCGGTAAAGATCTTCTTTCAATTTTAAATCTACCAATTAATTCTGCTGCAATATGTTGTGCATCTGCTGCACTACCTCCATTTCCAAATAATACAATTTTATGTCCTTGTTCTATTGTAGAGATAATTATTTCTATTGCTGATTGAATTTTTGTAGCTAATTTTGTGGCATTTCTAATTATCTCAGAACTTGATTTTATTGATTCCTCTATATCCACTTGCATCCAATTCAAAATTTATACATGTGGATAATATGTATTGCTAAAAATCATTATTTTGTATATCTATGAATTTGTTTTAATATTTAGAAGTTCAGATGAATCAAAATTACCACACATACCATTCACACATTTCTTACACCATGAGTTTTCAGACCAAATTCCATTTTTGTGTAATTGTCGCAAATATTTCATTTCTTGCCCATTCCATAACTCATAAATCGTTTTATTTTTTATATTTCCAAGAGATAATTCCGTACTAAAAAAAGCACAACACGGACATACCTCTCCAGTACTTCTAATGAGTATTCTTTGCCAAGGTTGTTGACAACGAAAATCATTCATTAATTTTTCTCTATAATCTGATTCTGTTGGTAAAAAATCACTATAATCATGATCTACATCCGGTGTTTGAAATTCTTGAATTACAATAAAATCCACTCTATCTATCCATGTCTCAATGAATTTCTTTTCTTCATGTTCGTTGGTTTTTTGTTTTACAAAATTTACTCCAACAACTGGAAGTTCACATCGTTCTTCTTTTTTAATTTTTAGAAAATTTTCAATATTTTTCATAGTGATATCATATTTTGCTCCCAATCTTACTTTTTCATAAGTTTCTTTTGTAGCAGCATCGAGACTAAAACGAAATCGAGTAATTCCCGATTTCAACATACTACGTGCTCGTGATTCTGAAAGTAACGTTGCATTTGTATTCAACATAATATCTATAAATCCGTGTTTTGATGCAAATTTAATTTGTTTTTCTAGATTATTGTCTAATAATGGTTCATTGGTTCCTTGTGGTTCTACTGATGGACATTCATATTTTTCACCTTCTAGAATAATTCTTTCAAATATTTCTGAGGGCATTTTTTCAGTTGTAATATATTTTTTATGAGCCTCAGGTGTTCCTATTGGACATGATGGGCATTGAAGATTACAAATTTGATTTGTTTCAATTTGTAAAAATAATGGAAAATTAGTTTCTAATTCAAATCTATTCACTGCATTCCATTTTTCACGATATTTTTCAAATTTTTCTCCCAAAATAGAGATAAGTTTTTCATTAACATCATTTTCATTAGAAAACCATTTGACTTTTCCATCTGTAGTGTAAAGTTTTGATGATTGCATGATGATCAAGTATTATTTGTTACTATAAATATCATTTTCGAATACTTAATAAATCAATTTTTTTGTTACATGTCTTCATAATCTTAATTTTTTTTATATTAATTATGCTGAATTAATTTGAATGGCTGACATTTTGATGAATTTCCTTCGTAGTTTAGCACGTTTTGTGTAATAGTATGATACTTGTGTATGAACAAATCCTATTGCATCAATTCCTGCAAACATCTTTTTGATTCTGGCATGAATCATAAATGATTTCAAGATTCTTTGCAGCATACCTTCACAAACATTCCAATCACGTGTATACAGTATGGTAGTACTCTTGCTCTTTTGATTATCTGAATGGCTTCATAGTGTGAATTTGGAGTGTTGTCAGCTTTAGATCTATCCGTAGAATTTGATCTGCAAGTTTGTTAAATTTTGATGATTTCTACAGAGCCAATTTGAACATTTTCATTTAATATGGTATAACTTTTTAGGCATCATGTGTGTGTTTAAAAAATGAAAATTTTAAAAGAATAGTTTGAAAAGAAGACTTATTTAGAACTTGGGTAAACGAGTTGTGCAAATATTTTGAAATATAAAAGTGGGTTTAAAAATTGAAAAAACACAACAAAAATAATACACTTAAATTAAAAAAATTATTCAAAAATAAAATAATTCTGATTACTGGTGGTGCAGGAAGTATTGGTTCTTCATTGACAAAGACTTTATTGGATTATCCTATTAAATCAATTCGAGTTTTTGATATCAACGAACATGCTTTATTCAAACTTAGTCATTCTTTAGATGATTCACGAATAGAACCACTCTTTGGTGATATTCTAAACAAAGATCGAATTGAGTTGGCAGTGTTAGGATCTGATATTATTATTCATACTGCAGCATTAAAAAATATTGAAATTACTGAATACAATCCAATTGAAACAATTGATGTAAATGTCAATGGTACTATAAATCTAATAAAATCTATCATCAAAAATAAACCAAAAATTTTTATCAATATCAGTACCGATAAAGTGGCTGAATCTTCTACTCTATATGGAGCAACAAAACAACTGGGTGAAAGATTAACAAATTGGGCAGGACCTCATATTCATTCAACTAAATTTGCAACAATAAGACTAGGAAATATCATTGAAACTAGAGGAAATGTTTTTGAAGTTTGGAATGAACAAATTGAAAATAAACAACCATTAACAATTACAGATCCTAAAATGAAAAGATATTTCTTCCACATGGATGAAGCCGTAAGTTTTATTTTACAATGTATGCTACAGGTAAATAAGGGGGAAATTTTTGTTCCAAAAATGGAATTATATACAATTACAGATTTAGCATCAAAAATTTCTAAAAATCATAAAATTATTGGTCCTAGACAAGGTGAAAAACTACAAGAAATTCTAATCACCGAAGAAGAAAAAAAAATTTCTAAAGAGAAAGAAAATATGTGGATAATCCAAAATTATTCTTAGGTAAAACCTTGCAATAAATCCGTATCAAAACATGTAGTCAGATCTATTCTTAATAATGACATAATTTGGAATCAATTTAGATGACAAATATTTTACTTTTGGGAGGAACTGGATTCATTGGAAAATCCTTACTGCAACAACTAGAAAAAAAAAATTCTGTGAAAATAATGATTCATAATTCCAATTTACAAACTAATGCTGAAAAATTCAAGGGAAATATTTTGAAAAAAGATTCTTTTTTCAATGAAATACGTGAAAATGAAACAATAATTAATCTATCTGGACAACTGACTGCAAATGAATCTGATTATATCAACACAAATATACTTGGAGGATTAAATTTACTAGATTCTTGTATTGGAAAAAAAACAAGCCAAATAATTTTAATTTCCACTATTAATGTATATGGAGAAAATTTGCAACAACCATCAAAAGAAAATGATCCATTAAAACCAAAAACGACATATGGTGTTATAAAAATGATCACTGAACAAATGTATGAATATTTTTCAAAAATGTATGGAGTTAATATTACAATTTTACGTCTTGCAGACATTTATGGTCCAAGTAAAAACAATGGATTTCTATCTAAGATCATTAAATCGATAAAAGAAAAAACCATAGTTCCTGTTTGCTATAATCAAGGAAAACAACAACGTGATATGCTTTATATCGATGATGCGATTGATTGTATCCTAAAAACAATTAATTACAAACGTGATGGATTTAATATTTTTAATGTTTCTTCTGGAAAACGATATTCAATAAATGAATTGATTTCATTTATTGAAAAAATTTCTAAAACAAAAATTACTGCAAAATATAGTTTAGAAATACCTGATGAAAATTGTATTTGGGCTGATAACAGAAAAGCAAAAAAACTCTTAAAATTCGAACCCAAAATTGACATTGAGACTGGATTAAAATCCACAATTAATCAATTTTTTAATTAAATTTACAATAAATAACATATCTATATTTTTTCAATCTTTAAGTTTTTTTTAATAAAATCAATTGATTTTACAGGAGTTGGATCTGTATTCAATTTTATTGCAAGGTAAATTGTTGTGTAGTCCAACAAGTAAATGAGATTTACCAATTTTGATAAAATCCCCCCTTTTATTGAAATAATTTCCTTGTACTCAATATCATTTTGCTGCAATAATTTTTTTAGAATTTGCCATCTCTCTTTGGTTTTAATATGATCATCTTGACCCTCAATCAAAATAGGTTGAAAGTTTGATTTTTTCTCCCAAGACACAACTCCATTATGACATGCCTCAATTACGTCTTCTGCAGATGCATGTATTTTGGCATTTTCATTAAGTGAGTTCTTAAACCTGATACCAGTTGATTGCAATCCAAAAGGATAGTAAATCATGGGAATGCCTGTAATCCACTTTGCTAAATTAAGTGACATGTTACTATCTGTTAGATTTGATGAATTAATTCTTGTACCGATTTTTTCTAACTCTTCTATTGATTCTAAAATATCCTCCTGTTTAATTCCAAGAGTGACATGTAGCACTTTTAATATGCTATACAAATAACTAACAAATGAAGCACGAGGAGAGTGAATTTGAGGAACAACTCTGTGCTGGATTTTATTTTTTGTACAAAAATCTAATATTCTACCACCTGAAGAAAAAGCAATAGTTTTACAATTTATTTTTTGAGCAGACTCCAAAACAGACAAAGTCTCAGCAGTATTCCCTGAGACGCTAATTGATACCACCAAAGTGTTTGAATCAGCTGTTTTAGGTAAAACATATCCCTTAACAACATTCACATGAATCTTTGATCTTGACAGAATAGATGAAAAGATATCGCCAATTGTACCAGAACCGCCCATTCCTGCAAATACTATGTGATTGATATGATCAAAATTAACCATGTTTTGTTCAGACTCAAAGGACTCTCGTGCAATTTCGGACCATCTATCATAAACTGCATACATTTTCTGAGTGTCATATTTTTCAAGCGTGGGAAGATTAAACAATCTATTAACTAGATAAAATGTTGACAATAAAATCTCTATCTTGAATGGGTCTAAAACCAAACAAAACCATCAATACGCCAAACATTCTATCATTATTTTATATAGGCACAATTTTAAATAATATTTTTTTAGTTAAAAACCACCACAAAACCAAACTAAAGCTAAAATCAAAAATCACTTATAACTAATTCATACTCAATTTACGCCCAAATCAACCAATTAATGATTAATCTGCATCATACCAACAAAAACCAACCATGAATCAAAACCTGTCATACATTCCTAAATTCACTGATTCCACACATAAACAGCCATACATTTCAACTGAGTCATTCCAAAATGACCAAAATCACATAAATGGATTTGATTTTGGAGAAATCTAGTTTATACATATTTTCTAAATTCCTAGAGGTATTATAATATTGCAAAGTTTGCACATGAAAAATATTCTATCTTCAATGAACTTTGAAATTAATGTGGACTAGTAAAATCAGGTTGTGTCTTTGCAATTGATTTTTAAAAAGCTTGATTTTGAGATGATCATGAATGACACTATAATTGATTCATCTCTTAGAACAGTAGAGTGGAAAAATAATAAGGTTGTAATGGTTGATCAAACTAAATTACCTACTGAACTCGTTTTTGTAGAATATGATGATTTTAATCAAGTTGCTAATGCCATCAAAACTTTGGTAGTTAGAGGAGCTCCAGCAATTGGTGTTTCTGGTGCTTTTGGTTTAGCACTAGCAGTATTGCAAAGTCATGCTACTATTAAAGACGAATTATTATCCGATTTGGAAAATGCAAGAAAAATTCTTTTTGCAACTAGACCTACTGCGATAAACTTAGGCTGGGGATTAGAAAAAATTATGAATGTTGCAAAGTCTGGAGATACAGTTGAACAAATTAAAGAACTAGTGATTTCAGAAGCTAAAAAAATGGCAGAAGAAGACATTGAAATTAACAAAGCTATGGGAAAAAACGGCTCAGTTCTATTTGATGATAATGATACTATTATGACCCATTGTAATGCTGGTGCTCTAGCTACTGTTGCCTATGGTACAGCTTTAGGTGTAATTAGAGCAACTAGAGAAAGTGGAAAAAATGTCAAAGTAATAGCAACTGAGACTAGACCTATTCAACAAGGTTCAAGATTAACAGTATTTGAATTAAAACATGATGGATTTGATGTTAGTTTAATTCCAGATACTGCAGTAGGATATTCTATGGCAAATGGATTGGTGAACAAAGTTGTTGTAGGTGCAGACCGAATTGTAAAGACAGGTCATGTCTTTAATAAAATTGGAACGTATCAGGTAGCAACAATGGCCAAACAACACGGAATTCCTTTCTATGTTGCAGCACCGTTATCTACCATAGATTTAGAAACAAAAGCAGAGGATGTAATTATTGAAATGCGAAAAGGAAGTGAAGTTACAGGAATTGGTGATAAAAAGACGGCACCTGATGATACCAACGTCATTAATCCAGCATTTGATATGACTCCACCTGAATTAGTATCAGGAATTATTACAGAAAAAGGTGTGGCTAAGGCCCCTTATGGGGAGTCTATTCCAAAATTATTTCAAGCTAATTAATAGAAAGTTTTTATTGTTTTTCAAAGTCCATTCTACAATATGAGTACTGTTTCTGCCCAGGCAATTGAAGAATCTTTAAAGCAATGCATGGATCCAGAAGTCCCTCTTAACATTGTAGAGATGGGGTTAATCTATGGAATTGATGTTGCAGAAAATAATGATGTTAATATCAAAATGACAATGACTACACAAGGCTGCCCACTACATGAAACTCTAGTTCAAGATGCAACTAGATATGCCAAAAAAGTCCCAGGAGTAAATAATGTCAAAATAGACATTGTATGGGAGCCTGCATGGTCAATGGATAAAATGACTGATGAAGGAAAAATGAAATTAAAAAATATGGGTGCTGCTATGAATACCCCAGCTCCAATTAACTATGAAACTGCATTACCACAAGGTGTAGGGAAGCTAGTACAACAAGAAGATGGCTCAATGGTATTGGCAAACGAACATGAACAAGGATTTATGGTAAATCAAGCAATCGTTGATTTTTGGAAATCTTGTAATGGCCAACGTAAAGTAACAGAACTAGTTGAAGTGTTTGCACAACAAACAGGACTACAAAGAAATCAAGTAGAAAAAGAAGTCATGCAATTGCTACAACAATTACGCGAAGGCGGATTAATCACAATTGCTGGTCAGCCTGAAACACCAAATGTTGAATTTAAAAAATAATCCTAAAAAATATAGTTTGAATTTGCTCCATCAAAGTTTATCGTAACACCTGAAAGATACTTTACTTTATTTTCAATTATACCCTTGACAAAGTTTCCAATCTCTTCAGGATGTCCTAATCTCTTCATAGGTAAAGATTTTTCAAATTCTTCAACATTTTCTATCAATTCCTTTGTTCTATCTGTATTTATTGGACCTGGTGCAATGTTTATACAACTAATGTTTCTTTGAGCATATTCTTTGCTTAAAATTTTCAAAACCTCGCTAAATGCAGCACGGTATGCAGAAGAAATTATTAGTTTTGCATTAGGTTCTTTAATTACGCTTGAACTAATCAAAAAAATATATCCTCCATCATTGATTTTGATATTTTGTAAAATAGAACAAAACCCTAAAAACAATTGATTGTGATATAATTTCCAATCTTCTTCAGTTATTTCGAAAAATTGTTTTGGGGCAGGACCGCCCGTATTTAGAACTAGAATGTCTGTTTGATTATGATTTTCTAGAAATCTTTTCACATTTTTCAAATCTGAAGTATCAATATCCTTTTTAGAAGCTGCAAAAACATCAATTTTTATGGATTTTAATGATTCAGCAATTGCTTTTCCTATCCCTCTTGAACCTCCAATAATAATGGCACTAGTCATATTATTTTCAAAATGATTCCAGATAATTAAATTTCTTTATCGAGTTAAATCAAAATTCTGAAGATCTTTTCTTATAACCATTACTTTACTTTACTACTGATCTTTTCTGCCTGTTAGTTATATGTAATTTTGAGATTTTTAATTCATGCAAAAACTCTCAGGACTATTCTTGTTTGCAGTATTAATCTCAGGAACATTCTCATCGGGGTTGGCTTTTGCTCAAGTAGGACCAATAGCAGAAGATGACTTCTATTCTGTTAATGAGGATACTATACTAACTGTTAATTCACTAGGAGTTTTAACTAATGATACCAATACTGATAGTGCAACATTTTTAGCAATTATTAAAACCACTACTGATTTTGGAACTTTAAATCTTAATTCTAATGGAACATTTACCTATCAACCAAACTCAAACTTTGCATCCGTTGATTCTTTTACTTATGTTGCAAACAATGGAACTCATAACAGTAACAATGCAACTGTAACAATTTCAGTCATCCCCGTAAATGATGCACCAATAGCTCAAGATGATATAGCACAAACCCAACAAAACGTCCAAACTAGTATTGATGTCCTTGAAAATGATTCTGATGTAGAAGATGATTCACTGAGCATCATTCTAGTAGTTGATCCCACAGTTACAAAAGGTACAGTTGAACTAGCTGATTCAAAGATTCTATTTACTCCACAAAATGACTTTGTAGGTGAGACAAGCTTCTCATATATGGCCTCAGATGGTGATAAAACAAGTAATTCAGCTAATGTAACAGTTACTGTTGTTGCAGCACCAGATGATGATACTATTATTGAACAACTCTTAGCACAAATTCAATCATTATTAGATAAAATTCTAAACTTGGAAAATGAAATTACAACGCTACAAGAAGAGAACAGTGCACTTGCATTGAGAAATGCCGAACTTGAAGATATTATTGCTAATGGAACTTCAACTGATGATGATAAAGATGATAACAATAATGATAAAGTAATTGTATGCCACAAAGGTAAGAACACTCTTTCAGTCTCTGAAAATGCAGTATCTGCACATCTCAAACATGGAGATGAGCTTGGAAAATGTGATGGTGATACTGAAATCTCTCCAAAAAAAGTGATCAAAAATGAGATTAAAGAATTAAAATTTGAGTATAAAATTGCAAAAAAAGAATTAAAGAATGACTTTAAAGAACAAGAAAAAGATCTTAAAAAACAATACAAAGAACTAAAGAAAGAAAAGAAATCCAAAAATAAACATGATGAAAACGATGATGAATACGATGACTAGTATCTCTGTTTTCTGCTGAAATTTTGATTTAATTAGAATATTTTTACTACTTAGATTTCTTTAATTTCTGTAATTGTTGCTAAAACTGAATCCATTTGAATGATTGCTTTTTCCCCATCCCATCCTAATGCAACGTACCAATCTCCAGTATCATCATGATATTTTGTCTCTAATGTTTGAATATTTTCTGGTTTTACATCATATTTTTTTGCAATTCCTGATGTTGCCAAAGCAATTGCATCTTTTTCTTTCTCAAGTCTTCTCTTCATTAACCCAATTCCAGGACTCATACAAATTGTTAATTCTTTCATCTAATATAGTTAATTCACAAAATTACCCATAATGTTGAATTTTTCTAATTAACAGTATTACAATATTACAAATAACCCAAATTCATTGAAGGAATAAAATGAAATTAATTCAAAGATTATCCAATTCGTCGCTTACAAAATCTAGTACTATTATTTCATTTGTTTCAATTCTTGCAGTAATTGGTCCTGTTGTGGTAGTTTCTGCAGGATTTTGGGATGCTGTATCTCATCTTCAAAAAGAACCTGAATTTTTCTGGAGTCCATCTCATATTGTGGTATACACAGGTGTCTCTATGACTACATGCGCTGCAATTATGGGCTGTGTCTTAATTCTTAGAAAATCAGTACATGGCTCTCTTAAAACTGGAATTAAACTTGTTATTGCTGGTTCAATTCTTCAGATTATTTCTGGCTTTGGTGATTCTTTATCTCATGATGTGTTTGGAATTGACGGGTTGATTTCTTGGTCTCATCAACCATTAGAACTAGGATTAGTCCTTGCATCATTAGGGGGAGTTTTGATATTAAAAAACAGAGAACACACAAAACTCAAAGCATTCCTTCCATTCGCAATTATTGCATTCTTGTTTTTTACAACTTGGCTAATCTTTAACATAGTGCTAATTTTTGGACACACCATTCAATGTATTCAAATCTATGAGATATTTTCTTCAGGCTGTTCTATTTTATAATTTTTAATTTTCATATATGATGTTATCATTAATCCTAAAGATCCAACAAGTATCATAATTCCTGGCAGTAACATTTTTTGAGAATTTGTATTGCCAAATTCTATTTGCAAATCAATTGGATTTTTTGAGATATTTGTAACTTTTACCGTATGTATGCCATTTTCACTAAAATCAAAATACTCTACTGACATTTTTGTATGAACTTTCTTTTCTTGTATTACATTATCATTAGTATCTAATACTTGAACAAATACCTCTTCTCCTAAAAATTCAGGCATGTATAACTTGTAATATCCAATACCTTTATCTGAAAATTCTAATTTTACTTCAATTGAATTTAATTGTTTTAGTAGAATTGAATCATGTGTTTTTTCAGTTTCATTAAAAATTATAGACACCCAAATCATCCCAAGAATTACCATTACCAATCCTATCTTGAATAATGACACTTTCATACAATATATTAAAAAATTCTTTAATTAATAACAATTATGAATGTGTTTTTTCATCAAATAATATCTATACTGATTATTCAATTTATTTTTAATTAAAATCAAGAAAAATTATTTTTTTGAAGACCATTTAAATTACTAATACGTCTTTTACTGTACCAAATTTGAAATCTTGTAATAGTTTCTCAAATTTTTTAAATGCTGATTTCAAATTGTAATAATAATACCAATTGTATTCCTTAATTCTGGGCATTTCAGGATCAAGATCTTTTGGATGTATGTATATCATAGCTGGGTTTCCTTGTTTATTCATTTTTTTAATTCCTAATTTCATGTACCAATATGGAAAAAATCTTAGATAAAATCCTCCTGCAATTGGAATGTTTCCTATAACTGGAATTCGATGTGTTGCCATTGGAATTTCAATAAATTCCCCCTTTACATCTTCATTAACTATATTTTTCAATGAGGGTTTGTAAACAAATCTAGGTGCGTTAGGAATCCCATACAACTGAGTTCTAACAGGAAAAATACTGGAATCATAAGAAATTTTTTTGCTTAAAATCTCAAAAACCCAATAATTACTTTTATTGATAGAAAAAAATGGTGCCCTAAAACCTTCAACTTTTTTTCCAGTGATTTTCTCTAAAATATTAATTGATTTTAAAAAGTCCTCTTCAAATTGTTCTTTACTAACTTTTCGTAAATCTATGTGGGCATAACTATGACTTGCTATCTCATGTCCTAATTCTGAAATTTTTTTTACCAAATCAGGAAACTTTTCAGCAATATATCCCAACACAAAAAAAGTAGCTTTTACATCATATTTTTCAAATAAATCTAAAATCATTTCTGTATTTCTCATTATTCTACTTTCATATTTTGGCCATTCTGAGAACGGCAAATCACAATAATAGTCTTCTAAATCCACTGACATGATGTTTTTCATAGCCATGTTTTTTCATTATTTTTTTGTATATAATAACTCATTATTCTATTAAAAAAATGTAGATATACTCTGATGAATATTTTATTTTTAATATGTTGAAGTTAGCATGCATACCTGCGTTTAATGAAGAAAAACCTATTGTTGATGTAATTAAAAAATCTCTAAATTATGTTGATAAAGTTATAGTTTACGATGATGGTTCCTCTGATTTAACTTCTGAAAGTGCCAAGAATGCAGGTGCCATAGTAATCAAACATGACAAAAACATGGGAAAAGGATACGCCATGAAATCTCTTTTCAAATATGCAAGAGATGCTAACGCTGATGTTGTAGTTACTATAGATGGAGATGGTCAATTTTTACCAGAACAAATTGAAAGTTTAATCAAACCCATTTTAGAAAATAACTATGACATTGTTATTGGAAATAGATTCTCAGATGATAAAGAAATGCCTTCATATCGAAAAGCTGGAAATAAAATGCTAGATAAAATAACAAAGTTAGCAGCTGATCTTCCTTTTTCTGACACCCAAAGTGGTTTTCGCTCTTATTCAAAAAAAGCAATTCAATCTATTAGTTTTTCAACAAATGGGTTTGGTGTTGATTCAGAAATTTTAATTGATGCAGTTGACAAAGGATTAAAAATTACAGAAAGAAATGTCACTGTTATTTATAATACTGGAGAAAAAACTTCTACCAAAGATCCTGTTTCTCATTCTATGAGTGTTGTTGCTTCTCTACTTGAATCCATTGCAATTCACCATCCTTTAAAATATCTTGGAATCCCTGGAATGATTTTATTAATAATTGGATTAGGATTTGCAACATATGCCATATCAAATTTTAATGAAACAGGAAATTTCTCCCTTCCTTCCATATTGACTGCAATGGGTTCTTTGATCATTGGCTTGATTTTATTATTAATGTCAGTAGTTTTGTATAGCATTGCTACTACCAGAAAACTTTAGTTCTTTCCTTTAAATAATTAATTTAAAGGGCTCGGAGGGCTTCGATCCCTCGACCTAGCGGTTCGAAGCCGCTCGCACTATCCAGACTGTGCAACGAGTCCAAAATTGTGAGATTGTTATTATTCTATAAATCCTACACCTAAGTTGAATCATAGGTTTGAACTTTATTGATGTGAGAAGACATATTGCCACAAAGACTGCGGGCATGTACGCCTGCAGAGATTGTAAACTCAGTTGTTAAAGCAGGAAGCACCTAATATCTCTAGATATATAGATAGTTCACCAAGCCTAAATATCTGATATATTTATGAAAGTATCAAAAAAAGTTGTAGGTGTAGAGTATGCAATTAGAGATATTGTAGTTGCTGCACGCAAAGTACAACAAAAAGGAATGCAAGTTGATTATCTGAACATTGGTGATCCTGTACAGTTTGGCTTTCAACCGCCTGATAATGTAAAACAAGCTTTGATTGATGCAATTAACAGAGGCGAAAATTTCTATTCATCATCTGAAGGACTCTTTGAATTAAGAGAAGAAATTGCAAAAAAAGAAAATGCCAAAGGACTCTCAATTGGCGCTGATGAGATTCTAGTTACAAATGGTGTCTCAGAAGGACTAGACATGGTGATCTCCTCAATTGTAGAAGAAGGCGATGAAGTACTATTGCCTGGACCGTACTATCCACCATATGCCTCCTATGTAAGACTCCATGGTGGAATTCCTGTAGAATTTGCAGTAGACTTGGAAAACTCAACTCCTGATATTGATGATATAAAATCCAAAATTACATCAAAGACTGTAGCCATTTGTTTGATCAGCCCCAATAATCCTACTGGAGTTGTATTCAATGAAAAATCTCTAAGAGAACTAGTAAATATTGCAAATCAAAACAATCTCTACATAATTTGTGATGAAATTTATGATCAAATAATTTTTGATGATAAATTCGTTGGAATTGGCAAAGTTGCAGGAGACTCTCCTGTAATCATTCTTAACGGATTCTCCAAAGTCCATCTAATGTCTGGATGGAGAATTGGATACATTGCATTTAATCAATCACCTCAACTAGAATCATTACGAGAGCATCTTCCAAAATTAGCTAGAGTGAGAATTGCAACTAGTCTCCCAGTACAACATGCAGCTTTGGAATCACTTCGCGGTCCTCAAAATTACATTAATGACTTTGTCTCTGAAATCAAAAAACGCAGAGACTTGGTTGTAAAACGTCTCAATGAGATGCCTGGTCTTTCTTGTCCTAATCCAAAGGGTGCATTTTATGCATTCCCAAAGATTGAAGACAATAGATTTGGAACAGACAAAGAATTTGTAACAAAACTCTTGGAGACTAAAGGCGTTCTTACCGTTCACGGTTCAGGATTTGGAGAAAAATATGGCAGCGGACATTTTAGACTAGTATACCTTCCTAGTCTTGAAGTTCTAGATTCTGCAATGAACAAAATCCAAGACTTTGTTAGTCAGTAACTCCAAACTGAAAACTTTTTTGGGATTATCTCTATAATGCAGTCAGTATCATCTAGTAATTCTTTTGCAGATTTGTTCTCCAGTGTATCAAAGTATCGTAAAAGAATTTTTTTTGCAATTGCTTTTACTTTGTTTTCCTCTAAAATCAAATTGGCATCCCCTTGCCCCATTACTCCATAAATATCAGGTGACTTTACTCCTACATCTACACAAAAAGCAACATGTTTGTTTCTTTTTGCATTTTTTGCCTTTAGAGTTTTAGTGTTTGTTCCAATGTAGAGTTTTTTTCCACCATATCTGTACCAAACAGGAACAATGTGTGGTATTTTGTTTTTACCAATAGTTGATAATCGTAAAATTTTCTGAGATCTTAGAAATTCATCTCTTTTGCCCATTCTTTCTAAATCCCAACACTATCATAAAAATCCCAAAGCCTATCATTGCAGCAGAAACTTTCTCATTGGTAAATTCTGCATTTACCAAAAATTCCTCCACAAATTCTGGTCCCCAAATCAATAACTGCTGAATTAGAACAATTCCGCCCATCACACAAAACAAAACTCCAATTGCAGTAAACCAATTTCTACCACGTCTATAGTATTCGTGACTCATGATTAATGAAAATAACCTTAGATGATTTTGATGCCTGGATTCTTTATCTTGTTTCTAATCATTGCATTAAGTAGCAATGGTGTAGACATTTCTGCAAGATATGACAATTCAATTGGACCCAAGTAAATTGATCTTAGACCTTTGATCTCATCAATCAAAGTATTAACAACTTGGACTGAATCATCATCATCTCCACAAACAAATATGTCATAATCAAGTTCCAGAGTAGGATTTACTAATTTTTTCTCAGAAATCACATGGAATGCTGACACCAATTTTGATTTATTTTTCATATGATTCAAAACAAGTTTGTATGAAAACGGTTTATTCTCTTTAATTGAAACGCACTCAAATCCAACATCAGTCTTTGTCATTGGAACAATTGGAGATACTACAACACAACTGTCTTTGACTTTTGATAAAATTTCAGAACATACAGAATCAATATTCTCATAAGGAATTGATAAAATCAGAACGTCGCTCTCTTTTGCAACTGAAACATTATCGTTTCCAGAAATTGATCCTTTAATTTCACCAAATGCTTCTTTTGCAAGATTCGTATATTCAACTGCAGATTCTGCAGCTCTTGCAGCGTCTCTGGAGCCAACTATTACATCATGATTTTGTGACCATCTTAGAGCAAAACCTTTGCCCATGCCACCAGTTCCACCAATAATTCCTACCTTCATGATTATTCATCTGATAATCTTATTATTATCTTTATTTGAATTCCGATCAAGTTGGGGCATATTATTTTCCTAAGACACGGTCAGGCAAAAAACAACACTGAGAGAATTTTAGCAGGCAGAATAGAAGGCGTTCCACTAACTGATGTTGGAATAAAGCAAGCAGAACATACTGCCCAACTACTTGAACACATGAATGTCTCTGCAATTTATTCCAGTCCAATTCAAAGAGCAAAACATACTGCAGAAATTGTTGGAAAACATAACTCCCTTGATGTAACCATCGATGATCGTCTAATTGAGCTTGATATGGGAAAATTTACTGGCGTTCCATATGATGAAATTTTTACCAATCATGGAAATGTCTTTATGAAATTTTACAACGGTGAATTGGAAATAGCTCACAATGGAGTGGAAACTTTCTCTGAGGTAAAAAAACGTGTTTTGGGAATAGTTGATCATGTCATTGAAAAACATCCAGATGAAAATGTAGTTCTTGTAACCCACATGGATCCCATCAAAGCAATGCTGTCTACCATAGTTGATCTGTCTCCTACCAATCTATTTGAGTTAATTATAGAAAATGCGTCTCTGAATCTCTTTAGAGAAAAAGATCGAAAGTTTTCTTTATCAGGACTTAATGTAATGCATCCATCTCGTTTCGATCTGCGTTGATATCTAGTAATCTTGAAAACCCTTAAATAGAAATTATTGGCCACGTCATTCAATCGCTAATGAAGAAATTGGTCGGATTATTCTTGGTATTGGCAGTTATAGTGGTAATTCCAGCTGTACAGTCAGCATTTGCTGCAGGTGATGAACCTGGAGAATACCTCGATCGTAGAGTGATTATCTGGAACTTGTTTTTTAAAATGATGACTATAGCATTTGTAGTCGGAGCTGTAGTATCTGGCACTATTATTTGGCAATGTTGGAGATTTAGAGAATCTCATCCAAATGCAAAACCAACTCCATATGAGGGGACGGACTGGTAAAATTGAGTGGACATTCTAACTGGCCTGAATGGATCTACGTTGGTGTTGTAATTGCGTTAATGGTTTGGGTAGGTGCAGAAGCTTGGGAGGCAGAAAGACTTGTTGACCATGTTCCTGCAGATGCCGAAGTTATCAAAGTAATGGGACAGCAATGGTTCTGGACTTTTGAGCATGAAGATGGTACCAAAGAAATAGGTGAATTACATGTTGAAAAAGGCAAGGCATACAAGTTTGAGATAGAATCCAAAGATGTCAATCATTCTTTTAACATTCATGATTATGTTGTTTTGATGGATGCAATTCCTGGCAGAGTTAATACTGTATGGTTTGCACCAACTGATGTTGGAGAACATGATATTCAATGCAGAGAATACTGTGGATTAATTCACTATAACATGCGAGGCAAATTATATGTGGAGGAACCATCATCTTGATAACGCTTTTATCACAACTATCTGGAGGAATTAACTAATGGTTCTGGAACTACAAAAGCCACGTCCAATTTGGCAAATAATGTTTTCAACCCATCACACTGATGTGGGTTTACTTTACCTAATTACATCATTAGGATTTTTGTTCTTAGGTGGCGCATTAGCTCTTGCAATTAGAGCAGAGTTATTCTTACCCGGTGCACAGATTATTGGGGATGCAATGACCTTTAACAGAATCTTTACTGTTCACGGTACCACATTGATCTTTTTGTTTATCTTGCCATTTGCATCTTCAGTTGGTAATTACTTTGTTCCACTTATGGTTAGATACAAAGACATGGCATATCCGAAACTCAACGCAATTGCATTCTGGATGATTCCACCAGCTGGTGCACTCATCTGGTTGGGCTTTGCAGACTTTACATGGTATGCAACACCACCATATTCAATCATCAGTGCTCCAGGTCCAGCCGCTGACATGTGGATATTTGGATTAAAGATCTTGGGTATCTCATCAGTGCTTGGTGCCATCAACTTTATCGTCACAATTCTCAAATGTAAACATCCAGACATGTCAATTGGACAAGTTCCACTTTTGGCATGGTCATTTTTGTCATCCTCTTTGATTATTCTCGTTGCAATTCCAACATTTGCTGCGGCACTCTTAATGTTACTTACTGACAGACTTGGCGTTAGTGGATTCTTCAATCCTGCAATGGGAGGAGATCCAATTGCATATGCTCACTTGTTCTGGTTTACGTTCCATCCAGAGGTATACGTACTAGTCATTCCTGCAATTGGAATGATGTATGAAATCATCCCAAGATTTTCAAGAAAACCAATTCACAGCTACAACTCTGGAATCTTTGCATTTGTACTATTGTCTATTGTAGGATTTTCATCATGGGCACACCACATGTACGCAACTGGCATGTCATTTACTGAAAAAACGGTCTTTATGGTAGGAACCCTTGCAGCAGTTCCAGCATCTGCTTTACATGTCTTTAACTTTTTAGCAACAATGTGGAATGGTAGAATCAAATTTGCAACACCAATGATGTGGGCAGTTGGAGGAATTGCATTGTTCTTCTCTGCAGGTGCAGGCGGTGTGGCAAATGCTGCCATGCCATTGGATTTCCAAACACATGACTCATACTGGGTAGTTGGCCACTTTCATCTCTTTGTGATGGGTACCATTGCATTTGGTTCAATTGGTTTCCTCTACTACATGTTCCCATATGTTACAGGAAGAATGTACAATGAATCAATGGGCAAAGTCCACTTTGTCATGTCATTCATTGGAACTGTAATGGTATTCTTTACACAACACGTACTTGGCTTGTATGGAATGCCAAGAAGAATTTTCGATTATCCTCCAATTCCAGAATGGATTGCTATGAACCAGATTGCAACTGTTGGTGCCATGATTATTGGTGTCAGCATGGTAGTCTTCTTGGCAAACATGATTTACAGTTCTGGAAAAGGAAAACTTGCAAATACCGAAGATCCATTCGGCGTAGGTGGCAAGTACTACTATCCATTTGAGGCAAAGAACCCATCACACTAGGAGATAAATGAAATGAGTCACGAGAATAACCAAACAATTTACAGGACAACTTCAGCTAGAACTGGAAAAATGATGATAATCATGTTAGGAATTTGTATTGTAGGCGGAGTTATCTTCTTTTCAATGTGGGACTATTGGATTTCATCCCCAGCCCCAGTTGTTGCGATGATGGCAGGAAAAGCAGACGATTTAGCACCTGCAGCGCAAACAGGAAAAACAATTACACAGGATCTTTCGTTTATAGAGTCCTCTGACTTTAGGACTTTGGCCTTTAATGCATTACCTGGAGAGCCTGATAACAATCCAACAATTAACATGAATGTTGGAGATAAAGTTGTGTTTAACGTTGTCAATGATGGTAAATCATTTCATGCTCTTGGTGTAACAAAAGATACCGAAGGCTTTGGTGGAATAGTTCCTGGCAGTGAGGTAGGATCAGCATCAAAGCCATTAAAGCCAGGAGAGGACGGAACTGCAGAATTTATCGCAGGTGAGGAGGGAACTTACTATTACATCTGTACAGTTCCAGGTCATAGAGAACAAGGAATGGTAGGAGAGATCATCGTTGGTCCTTCACAAGGTGGTGGCTCAAAAGCTGCAGCACCACCAACCGGTGTGTCTCATGATTTTACTTTGGACTTTGTAGAATCCAGTGACTTTAGGACTTTGGCATTTAACGCATTACCCGGAGAGGATGGACATAATCCAGAAATTAAAGTAAATTCTGGCGATGAAGTGACTATTACGGCTAATAATCTAGGAAAATCATTTCACGCATTTGGAGTTGTTTCAAATCCTGAAGACTTTAACAGTATAGTGATGAATTCAGCAATTGCAGCAGCATCAAACCCATTAAAACCAGGTGAAGGTGGCAGTGTTACATTTACTGCTGGTGCGCCGGGAACTTACTATTACATCTGTACTGTTCCAGGCCATGCATTGCAGGGCATGCAAGGTAGTTTCATAGTAGAATAATTTTGGCAATTCAATATCTTGCACTAGCGACAATGATTGTTTTGTATTCTCTAATGTTTGTTGGAGGATATGTTTCAGCTGCTGGACTTGGGCTGACTTGTCCTGAATGGCCTTTGTGTCCTGATGGTGTCCTGCCTTCTGAAGAGTATCTTATTGAATGGATTCATAGATTTGTTGCTGCTACCACTGCAAGCTTAGTTGCTGCAACAATGATTGCAAGCTGGCTAAATAAAAATGCTGATAAAAAGATCAAGTTCACTAGTACATTTGCATCTGCATTGGTAATTACACAAATCACATTAGGTGCGCTTGTAATTGATATGAAACTTCATGCTGTCCTAGTTGCGATTCACCTTGGAGTTGGAATACTGTTGTTTTCAATGGTGTTGCTGACTACCTTGTTTGCATTTAGAATTTCTAGGATGACTGTAAAATCTACAGTTTAGATTTTTTGAAAATTTTTGGCAAGTAAATATAGATCATTGTTCCTGTGAAAACTAGAGCACCCACAATTATTGCGCTAAAGAAAATTACTCCAAATGGGCTCTGAGTCCCCATGTTAAAAGTATAAGTTACGATGCCTTCTTCTCCACCCACATCATACAAGTCAATCTTTACAATGTGATTTCCTTGCTGTCTCCAAACATAATCAAAATCCCAATGAGAGCCTTCAATGGATTTTGGAGGTATTGTATCTACTTGTTGGCCATTAAAGAAAATTCGAATTCCTATTGTAAACCTATCAACTTCCTTATAGTCAAATCCTTCAGTTACTTTTACCAAAAATTGAGATGGTTTCCCAATTTGTGGAAATTCCGGTGATGTGGCAACCTGTACTCTGTATCCTGCCTCAAATTGCTCTGCAGAATTAAACATCGAATGAGCATATGCTTCATCAAAAACTGCAACTGATGAAAATATCAAAATCAAGATCAGAAAAACTGATCGCTTTTTAGCCATTCAAAGATTATACTATTTTACATGAATATATTGTAAATCAATTATTACGCGGAAATCTTCAAAACCTTTAAATCCTTATTGGCAAGAAACCCAATCGTTGACCCTCGTTACAAAATCAATCGATATTAAAACACCTGTGGAGAATGTTTTTACCTACTTTGCAAGACCAGAACACGTCTCTGACCAAATCAAAAATGACACAGTAGGCATGACAGTAGTTCCTATGGATATCAAAGAAGGAATGGGTGTTGGTACAACCTTTAGAATTATCGGTGACTTTAGCGGTAAACGTCTAGAGTGGGATTGTGAGACAACTGAATTCATCAGAAACGAAAAGATCACAGCAAAACAAATTGAAGGTCCATTCAAGAAATGGCAAATCACAAATGAATTCAAGGCACTAGGAAATAATCTCACCAGAGTAACCATGTCAGTAGATTATGATATGCCATTTGGTCCACTAGGGGCAATCTTGGATAAAGCAAAATTTGCAAAATCTGCTGAGAAAGGAATGGAAACTGCTCTTTACAACGTTAGAGGTTTACTAGAAGGAAATGGTTCAATTCCAGTTTACATCACACTAGATGCATACCAAAAACTTCTTGCCGAAAAGAAAAAGATGAACGATGTTCCAGTTTCAACTGCACTTACAGCAATTATTGAAAAGTACAACGAAATTGAAGCAAAAACCCAAAACTAAATTTTCATTTATTTTAAAATCTTAAGATTAATAACAACTCTGGGCATATTTATTTTGGTGGGTCTATGGCGCAGCCAGGTAGCGCACCGGACTCTTAATCCGGTTGTCAAGGGTCCGAATCCCTTTAGACCCGTTTTACTCTGCTTGTTTTTTCTGGACTTGAAAAGATACACAATTTCATATCTCTGAAAAATACTATTTCAAAAAATGTGATATATATTCATGACCCAAAGTTTCAAAATTACATTCAGGGGTGGCCAAGCTTGGAGAAATGTTTCTATTTATGAAATTATAAACACTATCATAAATTCTGAAATGATTTTTACTCTTCTTAAAATATGACCATATTCACACAAATTTGGAAAAAATGAAGAAAAAATATGTAATTCTAATTCCATTAATTCTTGCAAGTTTCATCCATCTTCTAAATCCTGTTGGATATCCTGAAGTTTTCTTTGATGAGGGAATCTACATGCGACGTGCAATGAATACCATTGATACTGGAAATCCTCAGGAGGGTTATCTTTATGACCATCCGTATTTTGGTCAGATTCTTTTAGCAGGTGTTTTACAAATTACAAACTATCCACCTGACACATCCACTGAACCTGGATCCCTCCAGAATCTCTATCTAATTCCAAGATTGTTCATGGGGCTAATTGCAGTACTGAACACTTTTCTTGTATACCTTATTGCAAAAGAAAAGTTCAACTGCAATGTAGCATTACTATCCTCAACTCTATTTGCAGTGATGCCGTACACTTGGGTTTTTAACAGAATACTTCTTGATTCAATGCTTTTACCATTTCTTCTTGCATCTATCCTACTTGCAATACATTTTGCAAAGCCGCAAAGCAAAATGTGGATTGCGCCGTTATCGGGAATTTTTTTAGGCCTTGCAATATTTACTAAAGTTCCAGCATTTGTCTTCATTCCTTTAGTGATATGGTTAGTCTTTCAAAAGAGAAGGAAATACTCTGACATGCTTGTCTGGATAATTCCTGTATTGTTAATTCCGATGCTGTGGCCTGCAAACAGCATTGTCTTGAATCAGTTTGACTTGTGGATTAAAGATGTGTTGTGGCAGACTCAGCGAAGCAACAGCATCTTGGAAATAATTGGATCTTTTTTGATTATTGATCCTGTATTGTTTGTTCTTGGAATGACTGGAATTGCATATTCTGCCATCACACGAAACAAGTTTGTCTTGATATGGTTTGTTCCATTTGTCGCATTCTTGTCGTTAATTGGATTCAAGCAGTACTTTCATTGGATACCAATTATTCCTATTCTGTGCATTGGTGCAAGCATTTGGTTGCTTGATATACCTAAAAAAATCAGATACCTCCAATCAAAAACAATTCATCTAATAATTTTAGCATCACTTGTTGTGTTTGGATTGACTAGTACTATTCTAGTCATTACTCACGATATTTCTCTTAACCAATTTGAAGCACTCTCATATGTAATTGAGAACCAAGAAGAAAATAGTACAATCTTGGCAAGTCCTGTATACTCTTGGATTCTCTATGATGTGTTTGGAGTGGATAATGTTCCCAAAGACTATGCGATGATTCTGTTTGGACCAGTCAACACTGAAAAAATTACAGTCATTGCAGATGCTCATTTTATGCTTGACCAAAATAGAGGGGAAAAACTAGTAAAAGCATACAATGAAACCCAGTCAATAATAGTCTTTGAAGGCAAGGCAAATGACTTTGATACCAGAATCTATCCCTATACCAACATGAGAATGAACATTGAGGGATTCTCAATTGATATCAGAACCGGTGAATGGGGCAAACAATAGTCACAAGTAAAATTTTTTTAGATTAAACATTTTAATCCAATTCACAATGAATTTTCATATTGCAGCAAACTGAAATTTCAATAATTTTACCTACATATAATGAATCAAAGAACATTTGGGGTATTTTAGAGCACATTCAGAAATATATTCCAAAAGATCTCATGACAGAAACCATAGTTGTAGATGACAACTCTCCGGATGACACTGCAAAAATTGCCGAGGATTATTTTCATTCCATCAAAGAAAAAACTAGCCATACTATTAGCGTCATTAAGAGAAATGCAAAGAAAGGTCTAAGCTCAGCAATTCTCAATGGCATTCAAGAGGCTTCTGGAAATACCATCATAGTGATGGACAGTGACTTTTCTCATCCTCCAAACATAATTCCCAAAATGATTGATACTCTAAAGCAAACAAGTTGCGATATTGTAATTGCTTCACGGTATATCAAGGGAGGCTCCATTCAGGGCTGGCCGTTTAAGCGAAAACTGATGAGCAAGATTGCAACTGGAATTGCAAAAAAAGGATTGAAAATTGAATCCCATGATCCAATGTCTGGGTTTTTTGCCTTTAAGAAAAATATCATTGATGGACTAAAGTTTGATGCGATAGGCTACAAGATGCTGCTTGAGATTCTTGTAAAAACTAAAGGCGCCAAAATACAAGAAGTGCCATATACTTTTACTGACAGAAAAGCCGGTTCAAGTAAACTTGGAGCATCAACTGTTTTAGATTATTGCAAATCTGTCTGGAAACTATACAAGTACGGACGCAAAGTCAGAAAAGATGAAGCAAGAACCTCTGTGAGGTTCCTCTCAAAGGCTGCAAGATTCTTTACGGTTGGAGCATCAGGACTTGGTGTAAACTATCTGGCATCAATGTTGTTTGCAACCAGTGCAAACATCTGGTATCTTCATGCAACTGTAATGGGAATTATATTTTCAATTACCAGTAACTTTGTCCTAAACAAGTATTGGACGTTTGAGGACAGGGATTTTTCTACAAAACGAACCCTTGTTCAGTATGGAAAGTTTGCAGGGTTTAGCTCCATTGGCGCGCTAGTTCAGCTTGGGATGGTATACTATCTTGTAGATGGATGGGATATCTCATATCCAATTTCTCTTACTCTGGCAGTAGGAATTGCAGCATTTAGTAACTTTATTCTAAACAAAAAGTGGACATTCAAGGAAAAAGTTTGGAGTTAGTCTATCTTACATAATCGTCTTCTAGTCGTTTAATGTCTGATTCCTGAAATAATCCGTAAGATATTTCTAAGATTTTCATATCTGTAATTGCCTCTAGCCTATGAACTGCCTTAATTGGAATGGTGATCTCATCTCCTGTCTGAATTCTTTGTTTGTCTTTGAGAAATGCATACCCTTCTCCGTTTAGAACATACCACTTTTCAGATCTGTGCTCATGAAACTGGAGACTGGTTCTATTACCTGCAAGTATAGTTATTATTTTGACTGTTGTGGTCTCATTATCAGTTAACTGCTCAAAAGATCCCCAAGGCTTGTTGATTTTCAATGATTTGTGGTCTTGCATCAACATTATAACTCCACTGAAAATGATGATTTTTCTTTACATGTGTCTGGCAGTGCGTTTTTCAGATGGATTGAACTGATCTGATGCAAAATATGTTCATTTGAACAAATCTGGAAATTGTATGTTCATATGAACAAACATTTCTAGAATGCCCCCCCTCTCATTGAGAGTTTTTGGATACTAATAGAATTTGTATACATTAGTTAATTGAATTGTGTATGTACAGAAAATGCAATCTGTTTGGATTTGTAAATAAAAATAGAAAGAGAATGTTTTATCCTCTTCCCATTGCAGCATATTTTCCCTTGCGTCCCTTTACAAAAAATGCAGTAGCAATTCCTCCAAACACACCAGTGGACAAAAGAAGTGCTCCTAAAACACCATCTAATGCGAACATGGGCGTTCCTGAACCAGTATGTGGATTTTCACTTGCCATTCTGACTCTCTCTTTTGAGAGTTTCAGAAGGTCATCAAGCCCAGTTTGTCCCTGACTTGGAATGTACTGTGCAAATGCAAGGCTAACAGAAGGTAATATCAGAATGCTCAACATTACTCCTGTTGCAATGATTATTTTCTTTTCATTCATTGAATTAATTACGTGAAATTTGCATAAAGGGTTTGATGAAATTATTATTTTACTAATACTTACATACTATGTTGCCATACCATATAGCACCTATGAGTGACGAAAATTTTGAGACAGTCAATGCTGTAAATATTTTCTCTTTGGATGATGTAAAGATGAAAATTTTGGCAAAAGTTATCTCAAACAAGTCAAGCATAGAAATTTTGAATTTATTGTTTCGTAACGAGATGACTGCAAATGAAATTGCTCAGAAAACAAACATGTCGCTGCAACTTGTAAAATATTACTTGGAGAAAATGCAACAGATTGACCTTGTACAGATTTCAAAAACTGAAAAAAACTCCAAGGCACGAGACATGAACTATTACAAAACATCAAAACTTGCAATAATAATTACACCTTCAAAGATTACTGAAAAAACAAAACAAAGCAAATTGCTAGTTCGCTCCTTTAATTCAATTTCTAAATTCTTTGCAATGGGATTAGTTTCTGCAATAACTGCACTATCATTAGTGATGGTCTCTGCAGAAAGCCGTTTACTTGATCCTCTAAAAAGTTGGTATTCAGAATTTAGTTTGCCTGTAAAAATTTCTGGAACTGGTCTTGTCAATTCAGTAGATGAGTCATTATACATGGCAAAAACAAAGGTGGATGCTGTGGTTTCAAATCCAGGTGCAGGTTCTGGCACTCCTTATTTTGATCCATATTCAAGCATACTTGATTTCACAGGATCTGATTTTACCATTACGATGATTGTACTTGCAGGAATTGGCGCTGTCATATCATTTGCAATTTTTAACAGGGTCATTAAGACATTTCAAAAATGTACTTTGGATGACTCTTTCCAAAAAATATAGGCAATCTGGTTTTCATGGTCTGTGCAATCCAACTTCCCAATCTGAAATATTTTCTATTATATCCAAACACATCAGATAGAATTTCTTTCTCGTATGAATAAAAATGGCAACGTTAAATGAGTATTGGGGGAATCTGGAAGACAAATACATCACAGCTGGATTAGTTGATCAAAATGGAAACGATGTTGTAGATTATACTAGAATTCCAAATGGTCAGATAATCTACAAATTGTCATCACGGTATTATCCTGCAATTTGTGAGGACGGTCAAAAGATTAGAGGTGAGAGCAGATATCCTGAACCAATTCCAATAAAGCAAAAAGTCTCTGATGTGTTTTTTAAAACTGGCGACATTGGACTGTATCCTGATGATAAAGGAAGATATTTCTTTGATTTTGTATCGGGATCTGAGACTGATGTGGAATTTCATCCCAATGTACATGTAATTTTAAAGGATACAAAAATGCAATCTGGAAAACAAACGATAGGATTTTGCTGAAGTGTATTATATTCATACAGTTTTTGATTTTGGGTGACGAAAAAAAATGATTCATGAAATTAAGGACATCAACCCCAAAACATGGCTAAGACCATTCCAGAAAACCAGCACATTTTATCTTCTAAAAATGGGCTTGTTCTATCACGGATTAGGCTTGATTTTGATGTATGCAGGTTCTTTTTTTGCTAAAAGTGTCATTTCAGACTATGAGATACCGCAATTTCCTGTATCAATAATCCTTGCAATAAGTTCAGGACTGTTAGAGGAGTCAATATTTTTTGGAATGCCTTACTATATGACTGGCAATCCGCTCATACTACTTGGTACAGGAATTGTTTGGTCTGCATCACACTTGTTTAGTTCAGGAATATTCTCAGTTGAGACACTGGCATATGGGGGATTTCTTTTAACCATTCCACACATTTTTTTTAGTATCAGAACATGGATTAGCAATAAAGGATGGTTTGCAATACTGTTTCATTCTGCATGGAACTTTATTTTCTTGATTCTTTATTGCATGTGGGGGTTACGTCAGTGCAGTATTCTCAATGACACATATGATATTCTAAATTTCATCATGGCAATATCAGCAGGAGTTATTGTATATCTTGCATATAGCAGCAAGAAAAAACATGTCAATAGATTTTTGTATCTCATTCCTGTTGGAATAATATTTATTTCAATTCTGATTTTGTTTTCAAATAACGTTATCTTTTAAAATTTCTCTTAAACTCTTTGTATGATTTTATCATGGTTTCCATGAGTTCATCAAGGGTTTTCTGTGTTCCTGGAAGATCACGATATAATTCTGCCCAAAGTTTTTGATAGTGAGGATCTGGGGACAACATCATCGAGCCAAACAAGATCTGAATGTCACGAGATATCGAATCCTCACCTCTTTTTATTTTCTCTATCTGATCTTCAACTGCACTAAAATATTCCATGTATTTTCTAAACACATGTTTTGATTTTTTTAGATTCTCAAATGTTATATCAAATCCTTCAGATTCAAGATCTTTTTGAAATTCTTTGTTTTCTATCCATATTAGAAAATAGTTTTCAATTTTTCGGGCAAACTCTGAATCTAGTTTATAGACATTGATTATTCCATAAATTGTAGGACCGTATTCTATTTTTTTCCTGCCTTTTCTTTTTGACTCATAAACTCGAATCCTGCCTGTCTTGCTTAGTTGCTTAAAGTGCCTGTGAATGGTACCTATTGGTATTCCTGTTTTGCTGTTTGCAGAGTATAGTGTAAGCGGACCATGATCCATTATCGCCCTGAATATATCCATTGACGTCTGGGTAGTAGTGGATATATTCACCATATATCATGTATTTGATAATAATGGATATATTCATTTCTATGGATATATTAATATGAAACATTTCCTTATCGTGATACTTTTAGTATCAGGCCTTGTTCCATATGCATCAGCTGCACAACTTGACGCTGCAATATTGTCTGAAAAAGATTTTGTGGAACCATCATTTCAGTTTTTGAGAGTGATTTACATTGAATATCCAAATGACGGAGAGATTTCAGAATCACTACGCAATACAAAACAAACACTTTCTTTTGTAGCAGATCACAGCACTCCTGGAACGGATGAACTTGTAAAACAGATCAATCAAAATCTAAAAACAATTTCAAGCAGTGCTGTTGTTACTGATGTGAAAATTCAATATCAAGCAATATTGCAGGGAAATGAGCACTCTGCAGTAATTGAATACAAGGTACAGTTAATTCCAACAATTACAAATCACATTCTTGAAAAATCATTTGAGAAAAGTACAGTTGATGCTAACTGGAGAGGAATTTCGCTAGATGTTCCAATAATTCTTCAAACAGAATACGGTTCATTTGATGTAAACAATCCAAAATCTGCACTGAATGTAATGATGCCAGAGATTTCAGAAAAATTAAATGGCGTAACAATACTTGAATTGCCTTTAATTGATGCAAGTGGAATAATGACTCTTCCGTTACACAAATGGCATTCTTTATTTGACAACACTGCAATAATGTCTGATGCCATAGAATACAATTATGCCGGAAAAAATGTCATAACTCACTATTCTATGGGCGAGTGTAGTATCGAAGTTGGCATGTGTAATGATAGAGAATGGATTCAAGAAATTGAACTTGACAAAAAATATGTCGTAAAAATCATAGAATCAAGTGATGATGCAACTATTTCCTTTGAAGGCTATGTTGACACCATACGTGTTAATGGAAATGAAGTATTTCAAACCAATCTAAAATCACTGGTCATACAAAAGCCAGACACTGATGAGTTCCCAGCAACTGTGATGTATGGAATGGCAGGCATTGCAGCTATTGGTGCAGTAGTCATGTTTGTGATAAGTGACAGAAAACTAAAGAAGGACAAAGATGAGGGTCAAACAGGCGTGGATCCGGCACATTTGAAATCCTATGAGACTAGCAGTTCTGCTGGAAGTTACAAAACAAACAGGGGAGAATCTTATCTAATTCCAAACCATAAATCCAAGATGCCTCTTTGAGAGATTCTATCCGTCATAATTTCAAAAACTTTGTTTATTCCCAATGATCAGAACACTTTATGAATATCCATTTCTAATTTGAAATAATTGGCATCCTTAATTCTTAGTATTGTCATAGCAATAGTGCTTTTCACGTTTCTTCAAATGATCATTCCGTTTCCCTTTGGATTAGTTATAGGACTTGTTATGACAATACTTGTTGTCGGATATGCTCTAAGACATCCATCACCAAGAAAACACTCTATTCTAAATTACAGACGTGTTGATCCAATAAATGAAAAAGAAAGACTACAAAATGAGGAAGCACTAAGAATTTTAGAAAAAAAATACATTGAGGAGAAAATCTCAAAAGAAGAATATCTGCAAAGAAAAAAAGAATTTGAAGACATTGAATACAATCCTAGAAAATGCAAAGTCTGCGGTTCAGAAGAATTCAAATTCATATCAGAGGAACATGTTGAGGAACCTGGTGAATATACTTCTGACGTTGGATATTACAAATGTAAAAGATGTGGTGCAAAATGAACACCAAATCACTGATGAAAACACATTATTCAAAATAATTTTAGGATTTGCAATTTTTCTTAGTATGGAAGATGGTTATTTTACAATAGCTCCAAGTGTTATGGTAACGTGATTTGTTTCATATTTTTCGTATGGTCGCACAAAACTCTGCAATGATTGGATTGTTTACTTTGCCTTCATAGTATTTCTTTATTTTTCCAGAATAATTGAAGAAAAAACTGAATAAATTAACTATCATATAACATCAGTTTCTTTTCTTCCAGAGATGAAATGCAGTGAATTTACAGATGCGTATGGGAAAGCCTAAACCCTTTAGGGTTGGAATGAAAGCAAGCACACCGCAGGTCTCTTGGAACACAACAAAATTGTTAAGTCTATCAAAGCCGCACCACTGCCAATAATGTTCGATATGGAGATTGCCTGTGTCGCACCTATTTCGTCTTTAGGTAATCGCTTGAACACTTTGAACCTCTTGAAATCCTCTGAAATAGAGGTTGAGAATGTCGCTGTCAATCACCCCGTAGACAGACAGAGAAACGACATATCTTGATTGCATACAGAAAGAGATGTATGCAAGGGGAGCACTGATACCCCAAAATGGCAAAAAACACTCAAGGATGAATATGACCATAGAACTCGGCAACACTGGTTTCTGCAAAACCTGCTCCGATGGCAACAGATGAGGACGAAACCGAATGAAAAGTAGAACCTCCAACCTTTAAGGTGGAGAGTATGTCAGTGGCATGAATCAATAGACATGTCTCTTATGTATGATTGAGCATTTTTTTGCATGATCGACTATTGCAGGCATCTTAAATGTCCTGACTGTAAGAAATCTGGACTGTATTGCCCTTTGCACAGAAATGAAGTCAAAAAGATACTTGAAAAAAAGAACAACAAGTAAATTCTTAGAATACATGTGTTGTTTAGATAATATGAAAAATGGATACAAAGTTTCAATAATTGGCGTAATCCCAATCGTATTTGTAACTGGAATATTTGGTCTAAATGTAGGCTCGTCTTTAGAAATTAATGATGGTGTATCCCAAAATCAGATTACTGCAACAGAATCTGAAAGAAATGAAATTATTTTAGAAAAAGATATTGTCTCACATGATGTAAATCTGTCATGTACAGGAAATGAACAATGTCTTACGGGAATGATCACAAGAATTGTAGATGGTGATACCATATATCTTGATGAAGATCATGAAATCCGACTTTCTCTTACAAATACTCCTGAAAGACACGAGATGGGATTCTATAATGCAAGTCAATTTACCGCAGTTCTGTGTCCTGTTGGTACCAAAGCTACAGTGGATCAAGACGACAAACAACCATATGACGTGTATGGAAGAATGCTTGGAAAAGTAACATGTGGAAACAAAGTCCTCAACTCTGAACTTCTCTATGCCGGTCATGCAAATATTTTGACTCGTTATTGTTCTACAAGCGAATTTTCAAATGAGATATGGGCAGAGGAATTTGGCTGTTGAAACTGTATGTTGATATCACAAGTCTTGGAAGAGTTTATGAATACAATTTTACCCCTACAGTGTGGTTTTACATGCCAATTTTAAACAAAAATCTAAAACAATTCATGGAAGAAATGGTCTCCCAACTAGTAAAAGAATATCCTAATGAAATTGTATCCTTTGTACTGTTTGGCTCTGCAACAACTGGTGAGTGGATACGTGGAAAATCAGACATTGATTGCATTGTTATAATCAGAAACAAAAAACTCTGCAAGGAAATTGAAAACTATCTGAACAAGCTTTTACTCTTACTTGATGTCAAATATGACCTAAAACTGTCTGAGACATGCACATCATACAAAAAGACTGACAATCTTGCACTGGATCTCATCTTTAAGACTGAAAACAAGATGATGTTCGGACAGCCGTTTTATGTGGTGGCTCAAGACCAACTGGATCTAAAAGGATTTAAGATAAGAAAAGACCTCAAAATGGAAATTGGAACAAGAACCATAGCATCACTTGGATTGTTCCTACAGCGAATAAAAAATACTGGGATCATACTGTATGGAAAAGACATTAGAAAAGAAATTCCAAAATCGGTTCCGACAATTGAAAAGGTAAAGGCATCATTTAATGCAATGCTGCTTTTGATGATGAGTTTTATTATATTTCCATACAGTCCAAAGTCTGCATTTTCTCATGCAGTAAAAGCAAATTTCTGGGCTTGCGATGACGTACTTTTTGCATTGGACAAACCATTATCTACAACAAAACAAGAGATACAAGAAATTTGTTCCATCTTTGGCAAGTCTGAAATTGATTCTGATCATTTGATGTTGTCATTGGAATATAAAAAAACCAAAGATGACATGAAAATGAAAAAAATATTTGTTCTACAGTACATGCTAAAGAGCACAAAATTTGTTTACGGGTTATATGCAATTACCTTGAGAAAATTATTCACGCTATGAGCATGATTATGTGTAAACTATATCTATAAATGATCAGAACACTTTATGAACTTGCTAATTTGAATTGGAATTGAATGAAATGTTTTCTCTTCGTTTTAATTTTATTTATGGTCTCATTCTCGCTAATCAATGATGCATCTGCAGTCTGTTGTTTTCCTTATGAGATAACACACTACATAGATCCTGAAACAGGGTATTTGATAATTGAAGGACAGTTGTGGAATGATTCCTATAGGGGAGAACCCTTTGGAACTGTCAACTATCAGTTTCAGTTCTTTGATTCTGAACGTAATGTACTTTTTGAAAGAGATATTTCATTGACGAACGGACTGCCAATTAATGGCGGCTTTGTGATTCCTCCTGGAGTTGCTTTGCCATTTCACATAGTAATTGATGATGTTGATGAAGAAATAATCCAGAAGATACGCTCTGTTAGCAGTGGAGGTAACAATGTGCTAGAATATTTTTCATGGAAGCCTGCAGATCTTAAAATCAAATTTGACCATCTCGAAAAAGTTGCAATAATACATGACTCCAAAAACCAAGACATTTTCTACAAGTGGAAAATAAGCGGAACCATAACAAACGCACACTCTGAAAAAGCTCACGATGTCTATGTGACGGCAAGTCTTTTGGAAGGAGAATATGGATTTTTAGGAACAGCGGGTTATTCTAAAGATGATATTCATCCTTTGGTTTTAGATGGATTTGAGACAAAAGATTTTGTAATTTATTCAATATTGCCAAAAGACAAGACTCCAGACAATGTTAGCCTTTATGCAGAATCAAGCATATCTTCAATGATCCATCAACGCTACAAGCCAATTATTCTAAAAAACATAATAGACTATGAGGGTAGAGTTGCATCTGATCCAAAAAAGCCGATTCTAATTTCTGCAAATGTCACAAACATATCTCGTGAAAATTTTGATCTTGACTGGATGATCCAGATAAAAAAATCCCCAAAGAGTATCGCTGAAGGTGATATGACAAAATATCCTGAAAGCAAAGTCGAATTCATAAAAAAAATACCCGTACATATTGATGGGCAAAAAAGCGTGTTACTAGAATACCCGTGGATTCCGCAGTCCGGCGGAATCTATTTTTATGAGATGTATCTTTGGAATGGTTACAATCCAGTCTCTTATCCATTTACTGGTAATTTTTTTTCACAAGGTGAGATGTTTGTAAGTCACAATCTGTATTCCATAAAAAATCAAATAAACTCAGGAACTCCTCTTGATGAGCTTGTATGTAGAGAAGGATTGAAGTTGGTACACATGGCAAGAAATGCAAATCTTGTATGTGTAAAATACGAATCAATTCCAAAATTGATTGAAAGAGGATGGATTATTACAAATCATGAAGACACATCCTTTGAAATAATCACCCCCGAATCCACATTTGCAACATTTTATGTACAACCCCAAATTACTAGTGTCATCCTCAAACAAGATAGTACAATACGTATTCATCTTTTCTCATACATCAAAGAATCTGATGAATGGGATATGGTTTTTGACAGAATATTTGATAAAGTTCCAAAAAATTTCAAGATTGGGATAGTTGAAAATACTCCAGAGAACATAAATGAGTTTGTCACACTAGGAAAAGAGAATCTCCCATCAGGAATTAATATAGAATTATTACGTGAGGGCGGATATTTTGTGGTTTATTTTACCTCAAACAAATCATTGGAACCTGGTAAATATGATTTGTCTATTGTTTCCGTAGACAAAGCAGGGACAGTAATTCAAAAACCATTATTTGTAATTGCTGTGAAAGCAGACACAACACCAACACAAAGCAATACAGTAAAAATATCTTACAATAAACATCCGTGGGGAATCAATTTAGAAAACATATCTGAACAAGAGTATTGGATTAGATCTGATAGGGTATTGCCTTCACCTCCTTCTCCAATATTGAATGTAACACAAGACAACATTCATCCGGATGTACAAGAGTTAATTGATCTCATGTGGTCACAAGATACAAAATATGTTCCATCAGAATATGATAAAAAAATATTGCTAGCAGAAAATGAAACCAACTTAAAAATGGATCCTCAAAAAATAAGGAATTGGTTAGAAACCACATATGTTCAACAGTTCAAAAGAAATTTAGATGATTCTTATAGTAACTACATTAGATATGATGGTAAAATTTACTCCTTTGGATTTGTTATTGCAGATTGAAAATGAAAACTAGACTTTTGACAATGAATCATCTAAATCAAATTTAGAACAACTTCAAACAGTTTTGAACTATTGCAACGATCCTTCTGAGGAAAAAAATCTAATCAGCATTGAATATTTCAATGACACTCATTATATTAACAATAATCTTTGTAAATGGTAAAAGATAGAAAAATATACAAACACTGACTTTGATTGTATTTTTGGACAAAACAAATGGATTATTGGTGAAGAAATAACATTCACATCTACAACAAACACGAATGCCTATGGGGAGAAGAATTTAATTATTAAAAAATTAGTTTACTCCGTACTCTTGTGATAATTGTATCTTGATTCGATTTATTTGGTTTTCAAAATCAGTCACGTTCTGCTTTAGAATTTTTGCTTCTGATGAATGGGTTTGGTAAAGTTCTTGGTATGAATCATACAAGTCTTGGAACTTTTTTAAATCCCGTGATAATGATTCAAGACTGTTAGGATCTGCAAGAAGTTTATCTATTCTCTTCTGTTCTGCTTGTTTGATTGCCATTTCAGCATCTGTGCATCCCTTTGCTTTGTTATTTCCATATTCCGAATTGGTTTTACTCCAATACCTGTTTACTGCATTTTTTTCTTTAATTTGGTCACATGACATTTTCCTTAGTTCTTCCATTTCAACTACTGCATTGGGCATTGCTACATTGAACTGATATGCCAAAACCGATGCAAAAATACCAATAACAACAACTAGACAAATGACTGGAATAATCCAGAATCGAAGAGAACTCTCTTCCATATTCGTGGTTTTTAACCCCCTTATTTATTCACTCTAATTTTATATTTCTACTAATGGATAGAAACTATTAAAAGATAATATTCGAACTCTGATTATTCAATGAATGGATTTCTTTTTCTAATATCATTACTTGTTTTGAGTACAGGTATTGCATATGCGCAACCATTAGATCAGATTCATTCACAAATTACAAGCAATGATGACATCTCTGCTGTAATACAACTTGATTGGAATTATGATGAACTGGTAAAAAAATATGAAATAGGTTGTGTCAGCTGCATTCCAAACACATCTTATTTTAGCACAGAAACTAGTTTTAATTTGAAAAATGTAACTGCATTTCCAAACAGCTCATACGCAATGCTTTACATCATTGCATATGACTCAAATGATGAAATAATTGACGCAAAACAAATACTAGTGGATATTAAAAGCTAGTAGCTAAAAATCATGATAACTTGCAAGAGCATGTGTGAGAATCACAAACAAGGCACCAAACAAAGAATCTGTCAGAAGAATGAGAGTTTTTGCAGAAGTTGTGATTATTATTTTAAGGAAAAATTTCTGCATTGTCCATGCAGTGACATCCGAGTTCGTTATTCTACGCGCTCAAATAAGGGCAATTAGAATCTGAAATTATATAACTATGAAAACTAGTTATCTAATTCTAATGATTTTTAGTTTAATCTTAGGTAGTTTGTTTGTAATCAATGGAAATGTAGCAGTTATGGTATATTGTATTCCAACATACATCATGGCCAGAACAAAACTGTGATGAAATTTGTCAAGAATCAAATGCTGAACATGCAGAAATGATGGAAATCAGTTTGATTAGTTATGATCATCAATGGATTCTGAAAATTATTTTGATAATACTTGTTTTGATTGCAATATCCGTTGGAATAATTGTTGGTATAAAAGTTTGGAAAAAAGACAATGAAATCTAAATACAAAGTTCTCATAACCAATTCCCTTAGAATTTGAACATTTTAACTGACTCTATTTTCTTTTTTTGCGTTTTAGATAGTCTGATATTATCTTACTTGCCAATTCATCAGGTAGAATCTCTTTCTTGTTTGACTCACTTGCTAATTTTTTGGCATTTGTTTTAGATAATTTAAATGAGATATTTTGTTTGATACGTAGAGATTTTGCACGCTTCAAAAGTTTCAGGTGTGATGATTTTGGAGATTGTGATAGTGCGATAAGATATTTTTTTCGCAAAGCTGATTCCAAACTAGATATTCTTTGAACTATCTTTTCTGCTTTTGCTACATTTGGCACAATGAAATACAATCTTGTAATTTCATCTCTTGAAACTAATGAGGGAACCAATAATTTCAGTTTGTCAGGAACCCCTGCAAATCCAAGATATTTGTTTAATGTTGATAGTGACATGCCCATTGATTTTGCAGCAGCTGATTTTCCCACCTGTTCTGTCAAAAACTTGCATGCTTCTGCAATCTCTTTATGATTCATGTCGTTTCGATGTATGTTTTCAACTACTGATGCAGCCTTTGCATTTTCAAGATCATACTCTGTTTTTTTACTAAGCAGATGAACAGGGATCTTTTTTGCACCCAATCTTTTCATGGCTGCCAATCTTCTCTGACCTGACATCAGCAAGTACGTGTTTTTATCTTGTTTTTGTACGAGTGGTGGATTTAACAACCCTTCAGTCTTGATTGACTTTGCAAGCTCTGAAATTCCCTCTCTGTCTAATTTTCTTGCCTGCGCCTCTTTCCATATTTTGATTTGTTTGATTGGAATTTCTTTTAATCTGTATGAAATAGTCGGTTTGTATCTTGCCATTGGAATGTATGCAAAGTTCTATCATAAGTAATGTTGGGTTTATTCTAAATTATTTTAACGTTAATTATTTAAACTAAAATGATTCTAAGAACATATTTCTTAGGCTCTAAACAACACAGCTCACAAATATCGAGATTCACTACAAAAAAACTAATTTCACGCATTGAGAGTTTAATTCATTAGTGATTAAATTTTTTAAATTTATCATATGACATGCAAAGAAACATGTATTCGATACAAATCAAAATCAGGCAACAGCCATTATGGATGTGAGCGGAAAAACCCAAACCCTTTAGGGTTGGGATGAAAGCGAACACACCACAACTCAAAACAAAACACAATCAAATATTCAAGTACAATACATGTGTAATCAACTGCATGTTAGAGTTAGGCAAATACGGTCGTATCAATAATATGAACATGTGCCATTTGTTACGTAAAGCCGAAAATGGATTGTGTTCAGACATACTACTGCGGGAACCGCAGGAATGCACGTCTGTGGAGATCAGAAACTCGGTCGTTGAAGCAGGAAGAAGCCAATTGACTTTAGTCATTGGCAAGTTCACGAAATACAAAATAAGCCATGATAAACACAAAATTAAAGAAAATTGCAGGGGTCTTGGCTCATTTTTCCCTAGATCATTCTTCTGCAAAACCAGAAGCATTTTGTGCACTTGGATTACTGTATTACAAAACAGGAAAGATGAACAGTAAGAGTAGTTGGGAAAGTCTTGATGTTCGCGGAGATTTTGAAATATTAAAAGAAAACTATGGGATTACCAGAGAACAATTTAGGAAATTATACTCTTGTCCTGCATGTGACAAGTCAGAATTTGGATTAAACGAATTTTTGATACATCTGAATGACTATCATGATCCAAAGAATCGACTTGAGGGTGTTGTCCCATTTACATTCAAAGAGATTGGACAAATTCTTGAAAAGGAAGGACTGTGATTACCAAGACAGGAATAAGTCATGGATGTAAAATTTCTAAAGCAAACAAGCAGTTATGAGTTTGCCACATTTGAGGAATACAAAATAAACGAAGATCTTGATTTTTGTTGTTATAGATTACGCATATTGAATTCAGAGTTGCCACTGTGGGACAAAAAATCCGGAAAGTTTTGTTGAGCAGATGCAGTATCACACGATGACGTAGTTTACTATCCAATTCATTTTTGTCCTTTCTGTGGTGAACGCTTTGAGTATATTGAAACAAAAGACTAGAATACTTTATGAACTGCCTGATGCTTGTTTTGCTGAACGATGAAAAATAATTCTTTGTTAATTGCCTTAATTGTTATTGTAATAGTAGGTGTTCATTGGGCAGATGCATATCATGATGATAGAACTTCTAGAAGCAGCAGTGATCCAAGAATTACCGCAGTTGAAGATGATGCATTTTTAGAATATGATGGTAACAAGTACCATTCTTTTTTCGCGTACCTTAATTAGAAGAATCAAAAAAGATTCAAATTGATTGAAATTACAATAAATTAAATGAAAACTAAACTTTGGATTTTAGGTGCAACTATCCTTATGTCTTCGGTTGTTTTTTCATTTTTTCCTGTGTTCCAAGACTTTCAAGAAGAAAACTATGTGATACCTTCTTTCAGAGGAGAAGATTATCCCAGTTATCAGGATTTAATCATAATGAATGTGTATATGGAATGTGGTAAATCAGATAATTTCTATGCTCAATTCCCTGCGGATGGCACACAGTATTGTTCAATTGCACAAAATTGGGTTTTTGCATTGTTATCTATAGTTACCATAGGTTTCACTACTATGATCGTTGCTACATTTCGTTAGAATTTATTTAACTTGATAGATTTTCTAATTATTGCACTACAAAATTAATTCTTTTCTAATTTGGCGTTAATCAAAAAATATGATAGTTCTCCATCATAGGTTCTAATTTTTTACAAATGCGAGCGGGAAAGTCCTAACTCTTTAGAGTCAGGATGAAAGCAAGCACACCACAACATAAAGCAAAGCACAACAATATTGTTAAATCTATCAAAACCATACAACTGCCAATAATGTCCGGTATGGAGATCCCCTACGTCGCACCGATTCGGTCTTTAGGGAATTGCTTGAACACTCTGGACCTCTTGAAATCCTCCAAAGAGAGGTTGAGAACACCGGCATTTGACATGTCGTCGTATCATGTTGAGCCACATGGTGTATCTCGATTGCATGCAGAAAGAGATGTGTACAAAGAGAGCACTGATACCCCCAGAATGGCAACGCAGCAGACGACTGTGACCATAAAACTCGGCAACCGCTGATCCCTGCAAAACCCGCTCTGATGGCAACAGATGAGGACGGAACCGAATGAAAAGCAGAACCCATTATGCTTTAGCTAGTGGAGTATGTCAGATTAGGATAAGCAAAAGAAACAATCTGATACATCCAGATTGTTCTTCCTGTTAACTTTATAGCAATTTTTGGCGTTACACATGACTCTGAAATTGCCAATTTATTTTGTTATCCAAAAAATTTCCTTGTAAACTGCGTAACATAGAATTTACAGAGTAAATAAGACTTGAAAGGTATGTCGCAAAGACACACAAGAAAAAATACCGTTTGACTCATAGAGATCATAATTGGTATGCAATCGGAGCTGCATCTGGCTATATTTGATAAAAAATGAAAACTAGATTTTTGATAATATTGAAATCCTTGTTGTTGTAGGCGGAATATCTGTTTTTGCTATTGATGGTTGTCGAATTCAAAGCCATAATGAAGATACATGATACATTTTTGCGACCATAAGTATATTTCTGCAGAAATACTTTATCAGCATTGTGTTTGAGAGTTTAGAAATTTCAACTTTACGAATTCTCTTTTCTGTGTTCATGCTTGCTGTGGCATCCATTATTGACATAAAAAATAGAGAGGTTCCAGATATGCTCTGGATTGTATTTGGTGTAGTTGCAGTTGTTATGATTTTTTTTGAAGACGACATGATTGAAAGTTTAACGCTAATTGCATTTTCGATGATTCTAGCTCCGTTTGTTTTGTTGATATGGCGATTTGGCTTTTTTGGAGGTGCCGATGCTCTCTCCTTAATTGTGCTGGCTGGACTTGCCCCTCTTGCTACATTGGACACCAATGTTGTTACTCCTTTTACAACCTTTTCAAATGCAGTACTTTTTATGACTTTGTTGGTACCAATAAATCTAGTAAGAAATGTTTTTGCAATGCTTAGTCATGAAAATATTTTTTACGGTTTTAAGGAATCCAAATTCAGAAAGATGATTGCAATGTTTTTTGGATTTAGATCAAAAAACCCAAAATTTAGCTTCTCAATTGAGAGAATGGAAGGAAGTCACAAAAAATTTGATTTCTCACTTCATCATGCAGATACAGAACCATTTTGCAATTCGCCTAAAACATGGGTTACTCCAGGGGTGCCATTAATTTTGTTCATAACTGTTGGATTTGTAATTCAAATTCTTTTTGGCGATATTATTTTAGCAATTTTTGGCTTTTAGCAAGGTCTTAATTTTCTGAGTGAGATAAATCATGAGCACTTAATTCATATGTTGTTTCTAATAATCAATCCTACTCTTTTTCCAATTCAAATATGTGATTTTCATATCATTATACATATTAGGTTTAGCTGGAATTTTGAGAATGATTCTACTAAATTTGATAATGTGGTGCTGATGATTTTAGGAATTAAAATGGGCCCACTGGGACTCCCTCCATTTTGGGGATGAAAATGGACGCAGTTATTCGAAATCTACCAGACAAGTAGATCTTTCTGTCTCTAGAAAAGTTTCAACCATGCATAGAATTTAGCTAATCTAGGAAGTATTTTTGAATAGTTTGATGTGACTGTACTCTCCAAATGCGTAGAGAATGTATGGCCATATCCACAAAATGTTAACTAGGTGACTAGGATCATAAGTATCCTCAAGTGATGTAAATAGATAAACTGTGTCTGCAGTAATATCTAAAATACTGGCAATTAGAATCATCGACCAAAGCAGATTTACCTTTCCACCAAAAAATAAAAAGACTGCAACAAGTGATGGCGCTAAAATTATTCCATCTAAAACTGGATAAATTCCATAAAGAACCATTGTTAATCCATCAATCTCTTCATCAACATCTAATGAGATGTATACGCTAGGCAATATCAAGACAAAGGAAATCAATGAAGCTAAAACAATCATTTTCTTTGTAATCATATTTTTTCTGGACCTAAGATAGAATAGGGCAAATACAAAAAATAACGGATATCCAATAATGTAAAAAATATCACTTGTTAATGTAGAGATGTCATCAATGCTGTATTCATAATCATAACTATATGTTAACTCACCAATAAACCAACTAATTATAGCTAAAGTAAAAAGGAGCCATGCCTTACCATGATTACCTTTCAACTTGTATTTTAGATTGAGAGTAATACCAAGAACAATAACAATGCTTGGTGTAATAATAAATCCAAGATCTGTAGGATACCAATTCTCTGTCAGAGGATAGTCTTCTTGGTCAACTATATTTGCAATTAAGTATATGACAATTACTATGGCTAGAGACGCTACAAGAAATATTTGCCAATTTTGTTTCTCATATGTTGTTTTCATGAATTAATTTTCCATTACATAGAGAAAATCTTTGATAATTTTTTCGTCCTTTTCATTCTCTATGACTGAATATATTGTATCTATGATATCCTTATAGGCATTACCAAATAAATCACACAATACTCTTTTAAGAATATCTGGATGATCTAGAGAATCTGCCGTCGTAATCCCATGCTCTCCTAATATGGCGGTAACTTTTTGAAATTCTGGATGACCCATTATTATTAGGGCATGCTCTACTGCAACCTCTACTAATTCACGGCATATTTGGTATTTTTTAGATTCATCCATGAGAAATATGACGATATTGACTAAAATAATGTTTTTACAATTCATATCGGAATTAATGATATTCTAGAAACCTGCAGAACAACTTGTTTCTAAACATATTCCAATTTAGTATTCGATAAGACTTAAACCACAAATAATAAAATAAGAAGTTCATATGGGTCCACGGGGTTGGGGGTCAAACCATTTTCCGCGTTCAAGTTTTGTGTTTCTAAATAATTTTTGTTGGTTTAGGAAGTATTATCTTAAAACTTGTAGGATTATTATTTACACGTATTGAACCACCATGACTTTCAACAATTGTTTTACAGCTTGCCAAACCTAATCCTGTTCCTTTTTGTTTTGTGGTAAATAATGGGTCAAAGATTTTAGAGAGAATTTCAGGTGGGATTGGAGAACCTGAATTAGTAAAAATAATCTTTAATGAGTCATCATCCTGTGAAGCGGATATATCAATTTGGCCTTTTTCATCTATGGCTTGAATTCCATTGAGAATGATATTTAAAAAAACAGTTGACATTAAATGCGGATCACAGTTTATTGTTAAATCGTCTTTTGGATATGTTATTTTAACAGATTCTGGAACATTTAGAGCATTAATTGAAGAATCTAAAATATCAAACAAACTATTACTTGTCAATGTAATTGGTTTTTCTCTGACAAAATCCATTACTTCTTCAAGCTGATGTGTCATTCGTTCAATCGCATTATCCATTCTCTTATAACTTTGTACTAAATTATTTTTCTCACCATATGCCAATTTGATATTTTCTAGACTTGTTTTTAAAACACTGAGAGGATTACGCAAATCATGAGCTAGTCTTGCAGACAGTTCTCCAATAGCAACTGAACGTTCATTTTTTAGTAATTTTTTTTCATTAGCTATTAATTCATCATACATAATTTTGATGTCTTTTGCAAGATCTTTAATCTCATCATCACCAGAAGGTTCAAGATTTATGTCCAAATTTTTTGTGGTTATTTTATTTACATTGTTTCTAAGTTCAGTAATTGATAAGGTAGTGGATTTTAATGAAAAATAACTAAATGAAGTAGTCACTATTAGAAAAATAAATATCAGTATAATGGTTGATTGAAAAGCTGTTTGTGTTTGTTTTGAAGTCATTAATGTTACTGATTCTAGTGTGATAAGCGAGGTTTCTGTTGCATCAGAATATTGAGTATTTGTTAATTCTCTAAATTCAATCAATCCTTTTTGATATTTTTGTTTTAGATTCCAGTATTCCGTACTTTCAAGAACTATGATTGCCTCCTCACTTTTGTCATCATCCACTAAATTCAATGAGATATGTTCTAATTCCACTAGACGAATATTAGCATCATTAATCTGAGAAAAAATATTGTTTGTTTTATCAGTTCCATCTTCCAGTGCACTAGTGATTTCAAAGTTTAGTTTTGGCTCGTTTTCATAATATCGTTCCTTCCACATTATATTCTGTGTAAATGCATAATTTCTAGCAGATTGTGTAAGAACTTCATCATAGTATTCTATCAAATATGCATGAGATAGCAAATGTGAAGAATCAGATAATCCAGTTAGTGCCATGGGAATTTCATTTTCAAGTGGTAATGATATGTTATGCAAATAAGAAAGTGAAATAATACCTGATGAAATTATAACTACAGAAAAAAATAAGATCAATAAAGATATTTTTTCTGCAATTTTCATTTTACATCATTTTTTAAGCAATTAATATGTCAAAGTCATTGTGAACATTTTAGACATTTTAAAAAATATACATTACATTATAAATGAAAGTACATCAAATTATACGACTTTGAAATAGATCGTTAAAATCAAGATCATCCATCTTTAGGAAAAAATATACGCAGATAGGCGTGAAAAATAAAATTTCAATAAAGTTTTTGCAAGTTCAAATTTGCAGACTTATTCACATTTGTCTAGTTCTCCAATTTTGCCACCAGATTTCATCTTAGATGATTATCCATTTACAATAGAAGATCCAACTAGATACATAATTGTGTGTAGAAATGGTCACACTTTCACTTGAGAGTTTGTGATGTGTAAGAGATCTTAGGTAAACAACTTGATCTTACAAACTATTTCTTCACATCAACTTCTAACATCAATCATACTTCAAGGGAACTATCTCTTACATCATTCCTTCTGAGACAGCAAATCTGCCAAGATTTGAACATAAATTCTCTGAAGGGGAATTACCACTTTGGTTCAAATCTCCAAATTTTGTTATGATATTGAATTAATATTTTAATGCCCTATCTTGAGATAATTTTCCATTAACTGGCACTGTGTGATCAACGATCAAAAAATGATTATAGTGATATTGACAAGTAAGTGTACTTGTCATCTACATCATCCCCAAATCCTAAACTGTTCTTTGATAAGGGTACTATTCGTATTGAAGGAAGCGAACTGATACAAATTCCAGGCACAAAATATGATGATAGAACTAAGATTCTAAGATCCTATGCCCTTAACTATTCAGAAATTATCGAGTATTTGAAAAAAAGCGATTTGGATTTTGTTGATCATGTATCTGATTTCATACCCTCTCCTGTATTTCAAATGAGGGATTTGGAGTTACGAGATTATCAACAACAGGCCATACAAAATTGGGAAAATTCATCGATGAGGGGATGCGTTGTCTTACCTACAGGTGCAGGAAAAACTGCCATAGGAATTAAGGCAATACAAAAAGTAAACGCATCTACGCTTGTTGTAGTTCCGACAATTGATTTAATGGAACAATGGTCAAATAGTATTTCCAAATATCTTACAACCAATAACCAAAATCAACAAAATATCTCTGTTGGTAAATTAGGTGGTGGAAAAGATGACCTCCAAGCAGTTACCGTGGCAACGTATGATTCTGCCTATCTTAGAGCATCCTCCATAGGAAATCAGTTCAAATTGATCATCTTTGATGAGGTGCATCACCTTCCTGCACCTGGATATCGTTCTATTGCAGAACAGTTCATTGCACCATATAGATTAGGTTTGACTGCAACAATAGAAAGAGAAGATGAATTACATGAGTTAATTCCGTATCTTACTGGTGGGATTGTGTTTCGTCTTGGTTCGCAAGAACTATCACATCAAAAACATCTTGCAGAATATACTGTTGATAGAATACAAGTCAATCTTACTACAGAAGAACAAAAAGAATATGAAACTAACCATACAAAATTCTTAACAAATCTTAGACAATTGGGATTCCAAGTACCATCAATGTATAATCTTAAGCGATTAATCATGATGTCAAACAAAAACAAAATTGCGAGGGAGGCAATGCTTGCAAGAAACAAAGCAAATGAGATTGCACTAAACAGTAAAGCAAAGATAAGCGAATTACAAAAAATTTTACAACAAAATAAAAACACAAAGACGATAATTTTTACACAGAACAACAAGATGGTCTATGATCTCTCAAACCAATTCTTGATTCCCCATATCACTTACAAGACAATTAAAGAAGAAAGACGAGACGTTTTAGAGGGATTCAAATCTGGCAGGTATAATGCAGTTGTAACCTCTAGAGTATTAGATGAAGGAGTAGACGTTCCTGATGCAGAATTAGGCATAATTATGAGCGGTACGGGTAGCGGACGAGAGCTGATACAAAGATTAGGAAGAATTCTGAGACCAAAACAGGATGGCAGAAAGGCAAGACTGGTCGAATTGGTTTCAAAACATACGCGAGAGACAAACACCAGTGCAAAAAGAATAACTGCACTGAAAAAAAATTCTTCTATGAATGTAGATTCATCATCATATGGGAGTTGATATGATGTATGACAAACTAACAAAAACCATTGAGGTAATGTCTTAATGCTTTCATCTGAACTTTTGCGTACCAGAATTAGTCGAGGTAAGATAATGCCTTTATTTTGTACTGCTGACTTTGGCAACGGTACTGATTACGAACTTGCCAACAAACTCATTGTACTTTTTACAAATGCACACAAAGATAGACAATGCAAAGGAGATTTACTGCAAAAAATTGGACTACTTGAATCAGAATATGATTACAAACTAGTACGGGGATTTTTTGCATTGTTGGAGAGACGCTCTGTTTTTGGAAGATTGAATTCCTCTTCTATTGCGACTCCGATGTTTATAAGACAGAAATTGTTTGAGGAATCCTCAAAACAAGGTTTAGCTTTGTCTGATTCACAAAGACAAGACATCATCCAACAAATTGCAAATCAGATGCATATTTCACCAGATGATGTTGAAACCATAATGTGGAGTGACAAAGATGAGAATCTTGTGTTAACACAATTTGATATCATTAGCCCCAAAGATCTGATTTTGTGGTATAACCTTTCATTATTTCAAACACTGCTTTTCAAATGTACTCGATTAGAATTTTATGTAAAAGGTGGACTTTATTGGAAACAAGTTTTACGCAACGTCAAAAGATATGGCTTGATGTATAATTTAGAATATGATTCAGAAGATGGCAACGATGTTGATTCCATAAAATGTGTCTTGGAAGGGCCACTTAGCCTCTTTAAAATGACTGACAGATACGGCATATCAATGGCCAAATTGTTGCCATCAATTGTAGGCACGCCAACTTGGAAAATTAATGGCTCCATTGTAAAAAGGACAGATGATGGCCAAAAAATTTACTCATTTGAATTATCAAATGACAATACCAAAGAGTTTCTCCGTTCAACAATAGACACAGCATATCAAAATAATGATGATGCGCGAAATGATGACTATGTTTATGACAGTTCAACAGAAGCAGCATTTGCAAAGAGATTTCATCAACACTTTGATCAACATGACAAGTTTGGATGGAAAATCTCTAGAGAACCAGACCCTTTAATTGCAGATGGCAAAGCCATGATCCCTGATTTTTTATTTGAAAGGTTTGGACGAAAAGTATATTTGGAAATTGTAGGTTTTTGGACAAAAGAGTATCTTGAAAGAAAAGCAGCCAAGCTTCAAGTCATATTTGACGACAACCACAAGAAAAATACAAACAACAAAAACATTGACTTGTTGGTTGCGGTAAATTCTGAATTAGCATGCTCTCAAATAGAGACAATTTCCAAAGATCGAGTTTTTACTTTTAAAAAAGACGTTTCAATAAAACCAATCTTAGAACATTTAAAGAAAATTGATGCTGAAATCACAAGAGAAAAAATTGATGACACTCAAATCAAATTAGATGTAAATAATTTGGACCTGATCTCCATAACCAAAATTGCTCAGGAATATGCCATTCCGGAAACCGCAGCATTAAAGATTATCCATACTGATTTTCCTGATGTGTATGTTGAAATTGGTTCGTATCTGATTTCAAAAGAAAAAACGAATATTGTCAACATCTCTCTTGACGGTATCTCTAAATTTGTTCAGGCATGTACGGTTATGAAATCACATAACATCCCTGATTCATGTCATGCTGATTTGTTATCTAAATTAGGATATGATGTAGTCTGGGTTGATTTGGATCCTAATAATGCAACAATAATTAAAAAATAATCACATCTGATGAGGAGAATTGTCTAATTGGTTCAAAACTCTGATTTTTTATGCCAGAGTCATTTCAGCATTTTACACATTTTGTAGTTATTGTAAAGTCAAAGATCAGGTTTGCCGTACCTTCAAGCCATTCAGAAACATTTACTGTAACAGATGTAGATGTTTGTCTCCCATCAACACATTTCACCTCTACTTTGGCTCTCTTTACGCCTGAATCATTAGGACCGGCATCAACTTCAATTGCATTAACCCAAAAAGATAAGACCAACTTGTCTCCACACTTTCCATATTTTTTCTTTAGCAACAAATCATTTCGGGATTCAAAATTATTGTGATCCAAGATATGCTCAGAAATATTTTTCTGCACACCACCATCTACTTTGATCTTGTACTTCCAGTCGTTACCAACATTATCTCCTTGATAGGTAACTGCAGTCAATCTTACTTCGACTTCACAGCACAGACTGCTTTCTTCCCCTCCGGGAATATCTACAGTGCCTTCTTGTGGTTTGGCTTCTATGTGATAGTTGAAATGAGATTTTCCAAGTACCCTAACGCCAACATAGTAAATCCAAGCTAAGATGCCATGAAATATTCCGCCCTTGTTTTTGATGCAGTTGTAAAATTGCAAATCGCAATTTTTTCTATCTTCTTCAGTTCCACCCCTCCAGTAACATCTATCATGTTCATTACAACACTCTTCAATATCAAAATCAGGAACTCCTGTACAGCCGTTTACCTCACATTCTTCTGATTGGTCTGATCTAAGAGGTGATGTGCATTCCTGTAAGTTAAGAAGCAATTGAGATAGTTTGGATACAGAGTTTGCAATGCCAGAGCTGAGCTTAGAATCAAGTTTATGTTTCCACAATAGTGCTGCGGTCGCAGATCCTGCGTCATGAAATAAGATATTGTCTTTAGCTGCTTGTTTTTGACTCAAAGAATAAAGAGATGACAAATCATAAGACAGAAGAAAAAGAGACGAGTAATCAATTTCATTTGTTTTTTCCCTTAGATTGACAGAAATTAGTTCTCTGCCTGTAGGGTGAGAAATAAAAACTCGTATCATTTCTTTTTCTTTAGAGAAACCATAGGTTACCCCTGATAGATGTTCAAAGACTTGTTTTTTCTTGCTTGATGGAGCTTTAATTCCAGTGTGTCTGCTTTTTGTTAACAACTTTTCCAGATCGTCAGCGTTTGCAATATCGACAATTTGTTTTATATTTAGAATGTCTTCAGGTTGCTTGTAGGGTTTGTTTTTTACTATCAGATTTGCTAGTTGTTGGTTGATTCTGAGATTTTTTACAAGGTTATCAACAGATTCTTTGTTTAAATCAAGTAATTTTTTTGGCTTGGATATTTTTTGCACTTTTTTACGTGGAGTCTCTGGTTTACGGACTTTGGCCAATAGTTACTTACATGTACGTATATTTTTAAGAGTTTCCTACCAAATTATGTTCATTAGTTATTGCCAATTCTAAATTAAGAATGTTTTATTTTAATTGAAAGAAATAGAGAAAGATCACAATCTCAAATGAGGAGGGTTATCTTTGCTCTATTGGAATTCCATACTCTTTGGCCAAAAGTAACACATCCTCTGATGTGCCATGAGGAAGCAAATTACCTAGTCCTTGTGACATCAAGATATTCCTAATGAAGACAAGTTCATGCTGCATGTCCGTCACCTGTGTCTTTAGATCCTTTTCACCTTTTTTGAAGTCATCCAATGTATCAAAATCAAATGCAAAGCTGTATTGCTGGCAGTACTTTAATTCCAACGGGTTGACATGATTGCATTTTGGGCAGTGCTTTGCAACAGTGAGGATTTCATCTTGGCTCCACACATCGTTTGGGGAAAAGCTTGTCATGCGCTTGTTCTTTTTTTGCTTGATGTTTGCAAACAGTGGTGAGCTCTTCCAGTAGTCACGGTCAAGTGTGTCATTCTTGTTGTAGAGCCAGCGGTAAAACGAGAACAGCCTGTTGCGGAGGATGTCTTTTCATTTCTAAACAAGAGAAAAAAGCAAAGAGAGCAGGATCCGGACCAAAAGTGGATTGTCACCTGGAACGACTACCTCTGTGACATCTTTTAGTTTTTTGCCCTCAAAGAACCTGCAGAACAGCTCCAGAACTTTGAGGTAGTTTGTCGCGTTTCGAAGGGGTTATTCTCATAGTTTAGGAGCCAAGAGTCAAACTCTAAGAGTATCTTTTTGTTGCATTCAGTCAGTTTTTCTGTCTTTTACAGTATCTTATCATGCGTTGTGGGCATTTCAGTCTCCTCCCACCACTACCATATAATGGGTCAATGGTATATGAACACGTAATTGAAATGGGCCCACGGGGATTTGAACCCCGGATCTTCGCCGTGTAAGGGCGACGTCATAACCGACCTGGACTATGAGCCCAGAAACCTACCTTGTTAAAATCCATTTAAACTTTGAGACATGGGAGAATCTAGAAATTTGATAAAAAAATAAGAATTTCATGAATGTTTGTAATTTTTTTTCTAGTCCTATTGGATTAGGACATGTGACTCGAGATATTGCAATTGTAAATAATTTTGAAAATATCACAACAAACTTTGTAACAGGAAGTGGAGCTGCTAAAATTCTAAAAAATTTGCATTTTAAAGTTCAAGACGTATACAATCCTCCCTCATTTATTGTTGAAAATGGAACTCTAAAGAATTCAGCAAAATGGCTTTGGAATTATTATAACTATTATAAAGAATGCAAAAGTATCTCAGAGAAGATTCTGCCTACTGATAATCCAAATTTAGTAATCAGTGATGAAGATTTTGCGTCATTGACTGTTGCACAACTAATGAAAATCCCAACAGTACTAATTACTGATATCTTGGAGACCCATTTTACTAAAGGACTAGCATCATTAATTGAGAGAAAAATGAACAAGTCAATGCAAGAAATTTGTAAAAAATGTGATCTAGTAATTCTTCCTGAACATGGGGATGATGATGATAATATAAAAAGAGTAGGGCCAATTGTTAGAACTACAAATCACTCAAGAGATGAATTACGAGAAAAATTCTCATTTAAAGGAAAAACAGTTGTTGTTTCCATAGGTGGAACAGATGCAGGACTATTTCTAATTGAAAAAGCATTAGAATCTATTTCAAAAATTAATCAAGACATCAAAGTCATACTAGTATCTGGTCCAGCAGTTACTAGGAAATTTGAAAATGTCACAAATTTGGGGTTTGTTGATAATTTGCACGAACTGATTTTTGCTGCAGATTTGTTAATTTCGCTGGCTGGAAAATCAACAATAGATGAGGCAAATGCATACGGCACACCTGCAATATTCATTCCAATAAAAGGTCATTTTGAACAAGAAGACAATGCACGAGAACAAGGATTTGTTTTTGATGATGTCAAAAGATTAGATGCGCTAATTTTAGAAAAACTTGAAGAAAAGAGAAACCAAGTAAGTACGGATGGTGCAAAAACTGCATCAAATATTATTAAAAAATTAATCTGAGAATCAAATGCTTAATAGAAGGCCACTGAGTTTTGATAAGGTACTATGACTAGACTAGTAGTTGCCAAATTTGGAGGAAGTGCAATAGGTCCTGATGGTACGTTAATCCCAAAAATTATTCAGCGTATCAATAATTTAAAAAAAGATTCCAAGGTTATTGCAGTTTTTTCAGCGCCTCTTACTATACATAATGGAAAAAAACGTTCACTAACTGATGTAATTTTAGAGCAAGGAAAAAATGCAGAAGATGGAAAAAGTCCGTCTCTAGACATTGTAAAATCTACTTATCAGAAAATTCTTGAAATGGTAAATTCTGCAAACAAGGAAGATTGCAAAAATACCATTAATTCTAATCTAGAACAGGCCCAAAAAGCCCTTGATGAAGCATTTAGTGCAAAAGAATTCGTTGATGAAGTTCGCTCAAAGGCTTTGGCATTCTCTGGCGAAATTCTAATGTCTCACGTGATGAACTATATTCTAAAAAGTAATGGCATAAAATCTGATTCTGTGGATTTTGATGGTTGGCCAATAATTACAGATAATAACATAGAGTCTACTAATTTTCTCGCATCTAAATCCAGGGAAAATATGGATAAAATTACACAATTAGTAGATCAAAATGAAGTAGTTACTATGGGGGGATTTATTGGGAAAACCATTGATAATGTTACAACTACATATGAGCGTGGGGGATCAGATAGGACGGCAGCAGATCTTGGAATATTATTTCACAAAAAATATGAAACAAGTATAGATTTTGAAAAAGACAGTGCAGTAGTTTCCGCAGATCCAAAAATTGTAGAATCTGATCTAAGAGAAGTTTTCCAATTGTCATATAATGAAGCAAGACTAGCAGGAATGTTTGGAATGAAAATTTTAGATCCTATTGCAATAAAAGAAATTGTAGAAAATGGCGTAGACCTATCAATAATTATTACAAATATGAATAATCCTGAAAAAATTACTACTATAAAGAGAGCATTAGATGAGCAAAAAGGACATCCAATCAAAATTGTCACAGGAAAAGAAAATTGTGCAATCTTTAGAATTGAAACTAGCTCTATTCAAAAATTATTAACATCATTAGAGAAAGACAAACGTTACAGTGAGTTTGTAATTTTATCACCATTCACAAAAGATGGAATTGAGTTCTCTAGAATTTTATTTTTGGATGGAGATTATGTTAAGAGAAATGAAAAATATTTGTTAGGATTTGATTCTCTTGCAACAATAACATACAACAGAGGTGTAATTACACTAATAGGAGATGAGATGTGGCGAGTTCAACAAGTTGCATCAAGGACAAGTGCAAAAATTGGTGATGCTGGATTAAATATATTGAATATGGATGCACAAGAAGAGACTTCTCGAATTATTATTGTTATAGAAGATGCAGATGACAACATAAAAAATGCTATCAAAGCAATTCATCAAGAGATTTCTAAGATTAATTTTATTTAGCCAAAGTGTGGCGTACGGGTTTTTACACCTGTAAGCGCCATCGAGGGTTTGTTCTTGGACCATTATCTAGATTCAGTCCGGGCGTTACCCTAAACACGCGATACTATGTGTTACAATTTCTAGTATATAGAGCTGATCTATATAGATAATCTACATACGCTCAGATGCGTACCATAATACAATTCCTACTCCCAAAATGGCATACCACTTTAGATTTTTTTTATTCATGAAAATATTTGTTGAGCCTAAATCTTCATCTTTGTATGTAGTTAAACGAATTTTTCGCATCTCAAAAGCTTGACCCACTAATCCTACTACTAGAAGAATAATTGATACAAAACCCAGAGCCCACTCCATAGTATAATTAATCATTTATCCGATATTTACTTTCCAAATTGGATAGAAATACGAAAAAAAGATATAATTCTTTAAATTAGCAGTGTTTTTTTCGACTCCTATGAAAGAGGTTGGTAAAATATGGATGAATGGAAAATTAGTACCATTCAAAGATGCCAAAGTTCATGTACTGACTCATGCATTACACTATTCAACATCCATCTTTGAGGGGATTCGATGTTATGATACCCCTGATGGTTCAGCAATATTTCGATTACCAGAACATATTGACAGATTCTTCAAATCTGCAAAATTGTATTCAATGAAAATGCAATTTACAAAAAAAGAAATTTCAGATGCAATAATCAAAACTGTCAAAGCTAGCGGACTCAAAGAATCATACATTAGACCACTTGCATATTATGGATATGGAACAATGGGATTAACTCCTACTGAGAATAAGGTAGATGTCTCTATTGCATGCTGGGAGTGGAAGATGGGTGAATCAAAAGCAGGTAAATTCTCTGGCGCAAAATGTAAAATGTCAAGCTGGATGAAAATTGATTCAAGATCTCAACCTATGCAAGCAAAAGCTGCATCAAACTATGCAAATGCTGCACTTGCAAGAATGGAAGCATTAGATAATGGCTATGATGAAGCTATCATGCTAAATTCACATGGCAAAGTTGCAGAAGGAAGTGCTGAAAACATATTTGTTGTAAAAGATGATATTATTCAAACACCCCCACTTTCAGCAGGTGGATTAGAAGGAATTACAAGAGATAGTATTATACAAATTATTGAAGAGAATAGTGGGTTTGTAATTGAGAGAGATCTTGAAAGAGATGATCTTTACACAGCTGATGAAATTTTTATGACTGGTACTGCAGCTGAAGTAAAATCAGTGACTCAGATAGATCAAGTAAAAATAGGAAATGGAAAGATGGGTAACATCACAAAAGCACTTCAAAAGTCATTTTCTGATGTGGTAATGGGAAAAGATGAGAGATTCTTGCCCTGGTTAACATTTATCTAATTTTCCACGAAGTTTTTTAGCAGCAAAATTGATTAAAAGTCATGGATTCCTGTACTTCTGGTGAAACTCATGAAATCTGTTGGTTTTGCAGAAAGGGGCGTCACGAAGACTGCATGAAAGAAATCCCAACACAAGGTAAATCCGATGGTCCTCATGATTGCACTTTTGATACGCAACTTATTCCATGCAAATGTCCGCACTAAATAATTAGTATCAAATACCGCTTTGTTTGAATAATTTTATGAGTTACAACAAGGAATTTTGGGACAAATATGCTGATGAAAATGAAGCAAGATATAATGAAGAATTTGCAAGATATGCCCGAAATTTGGCTACTTCCTTGCATTGCACAAGCGTTCTAGAGATAGGATGCGGTACTGGAATCGACTTGAGACTATTTCCAGATACTTTTCAAATTCATGGAGTTGATCTCAATGATAGTGCATTGGAGATTGCAAAAGGAAAGATACCATTTGCAAATTTTAAGAAAGCAAGTATTGCGGATTTGCCATTTGAGGATTCTTCAATTGACTTTGTTTTCACACATCAATTATTGAATTATTTAGATGATGATACATTGGATAAAGGAATTGCAGAAATGTATAGGGTTGCTGGAAAATATATTATGAATTGTGAAAAATTTGAAGAAACAGAAAAACAGATAGATGAACATCATAAATTTCGAAATGTCTACAAAAGATGGTTAAACTACAATGTACGAATTGTAAGCAATGTGGATATGCATGAAGACATAGAACCTGACAAATCTAGATTTACACTATTAAAGAAATTATAAACTATTTTTAATATTGGAAACTTTTTCTTATGATCTCTTTGGAATCATTACGGTAAATGTTGTAGGATTATTTTTCACAGAAATTTCACCTAGATGTTGTTCTACAATATTTTTACAACTAGCTAATCCCAAACCTATTCCTTTTTGTTTAGTTGTAAATAGAGGTTCAAATACTTTATCAAGATTTTTCTCAGAAATACCTTGTCCAGAATCAATGAATTCTAAAATTATAAAATTGTCTTTTTCATATGTTCTTATCTCAAGTTCCCCCCCATCAGGCATTTCTTGAATTGCATTTACAATAAGATTAATGATAACAGCTTCTAATTTGATTGGATCACATTTGATTTGCAAATTATTTTTAGTATATTTTACCTCAATGTCTTTTGGAATCTTAATTTTTTCTAAAGAATTTTCAATTAGTTCTGATAGGGAGATGGAAGTTAATTTTATTGGAGAATTTCTAACATAACCTAAGACATCATCTACCTGGTGAGATATCCTGTCAATACTTTTGTTGATCAAATCTAATCGTTCTAATATTTTGATATCTGAAATTTTTGTATCTGCAGGACTTTGACTAATCAAATCTACAGACATTTTCATAACTGATAATGGGTTTCTCAAATCATGTGCTAGACGCCCAGATAACTCCCCTATTGCAGATAGACGCTCAGCTTTTAGTAACTCATGGGTTTTTTTCTCTACAATATATTCGAGATTGTTTTTTTGTCTTGTAAGTTCATCAGTCCTAATTTTGACTAATCGTGAAAGATTCTTGTTAATAGTCAAAACAATAATTACAAAAACTCCTAGCATGGTAGCAACTCCAATCATTAAGTTTTGAGCAGAAATTTGCTCATCTGTTTGAATCAAAACTGCATGAACTAGTGATATGAGACTAACCATACATACAATAGCTAATGTTAATGGAATTCCAAACTGTTTGATGGTTTCAAATTGTATGCTTTCCGAGAAAAACATCGCTTGTTTTTCAGATCCTGGTAAATTTGCAATCTTCAAACGAATGTGAAGTGCAAAAATTAACAAGATGAAGCTATACACATACATCAAATCCACTGGATGTCCGTCATAGTAGGAACCATCAAGCTCAGCAAAAAGGAAGAATGTATCTGAAATACTGTAAGCTATTAATCCGAACAAGAGAAGCATCCATGAAAAGTTTGCACCTTTTTTGGTAAGAAATAAAATGCCAATAATTGCTGGAACTAGTTTGATTGATGCCAATATTGGATATGTCAGTGCAATTGATACTGCAAACGCATCCTTCCCTGATATGTCATCATATGCTGCTAAAACAGATGGAATCAAAAAAGAGAATGACAAAGCAATTGCAAACAACCAACCATTTCTAGTAATTATTTTAATTATGGGCTTTATTGAAATAAATAAAAATGCAGTCATAAATGGATATGCTGCAATATAAAAGATGTCAGCTTCTGATGGAAATGGTTCACCTTCCCAAATATGATCATAAGCTTGCCAAATTTGCTCAGCTATAAACCATGATAAAGCAGCTAAAGCGAAGAAAAGAAATGCTTTTGCTTGAAAATGTTTTTGCTTGAATAATTTTATTGCGAGAATGGCAGAATATACAGTAAGTAATCCTGGAAGAATTGCGTATGTTGGAATTGATATCCATCTAAACTGATCGTCATCAAGAAATGATCGCAATTGATAGATGATACTAATTGATACTAAAATTACAATTAAAACAATTAGAATTTGCTTATAATTTATGGATGATTTTGGTAAAAAAGTACTGTTGCTCAAAGATTAAGCCTCTTAAAATAACATATTTTGTGAATGTATAAAGATGTATTTTTCATAAAACGCTAATTTCTAGGCTCAATATTTTTTGAAAAAAGACATTTTTGTGTGTAATCATTATAACAAACAAGTCTTTAATAGTAAAATATGAGTATGTGACTTTAGCATGAACAGTATTATTCTATTAGTAGAAGATGATACAGATTTAATTTCAATCTATAAAGAAATTCTAGAATTATATGGATATGAACTTCAAACTGCAGTTAATGGAGAAGAGGCAGTTGAAAAATTCAAACAAGTTAACCCATCTTTAGTTATAATGGATGGAGATATGCCAGTACTTGATGGGTATGAAGCCTTTAAGCAAATCAAAGAGATTGATAAAAATGCTAAAGTAGTCATTGTAACTGGCTATTCTCAACTTGAACCAAAAAATCAAGAAGCGGTAAAAGAAGGGTTAATCAAAGTAATTTCAAAACCATTAGGAGTAGATGAATTAATCTCTCTTGCACAACAATACACCAAAGCTGAAATTAAAACATAATTTTTTCAAAATTAAAACAACGAGAAATACTTGGAAAACATACGAATCTAGGAACGATTGGTATAACATGAATTGTTTTCCAAACCTATTATTCTACTACGCAGAATAATGGCTTCTCGTTGTAGTTACTATGTCAAAATAATATTTAACTTTGATCTGGATTTTTACCTGTGCTGACAAACAGAACTATTTTCTAAAAAGCATCCAAATTCTAGAACCAACAAAAATTCCAACAGCTGCTATGATTAGTACTACCATCACTGTTTGTCCTGTATTTTCTTCCATGTTCCTCTGAGTAATTTGTATCAAGCAGTTCTTAAAGTATAATGAAATAATCTATACATGGAAAACATGGATATCCGAGAGGCTTCAGGCAAAGATATTCCCATTATTCTTGGATTACTTTATGAACTTGGACGTCCAAAACCACAAAAAGATTCTGACATTGAATCCTTTAGAAAACTAATAAAAAAATACATTACTGATTCTGATAAAAAAATCATTCTTGCACAACTTGATGATACTGAAATAATTGCAATGGTAAGCATAATTTTTCTGCCAAGACTTAATCAAAATTCTTTGGAGTTGTACATTCCAGAATTAATTGTTCGTGATAAATTCCAGAATCAGGGAGTGGGAAAAAAACTAATCAATTCTTGTATATCTATTGGAAAAGAGAAAAAATGTCATAGAATTAGGCTTGAATCTGGTAATCAACGAAAGGAATCCCACAAATTCTATAAGAAATTAGGATTTGAGCAATCTGGTCTTTCCTTTACAAAGAATTTGAATTAAAATTATTGGATTTTCACATAATTGAATATTGTCAAACAAATTTTATCGCTCCATATCCTACAACGGAATCTGTATCTCCAGATACATCTCCACTAGTTGCATAACTGAGAAGTACCCCTTTAGTTGCACCTAAATTCTTGCATGCAATCATTGTAGCTGCAATTGCGCCAAATCCACACGCTGTTATTTTTCTCTCTCGTAATACCTGATAAAATCGTTTGACATCCATATCCAAAATGGATTCAATCAATGCTTTGTCTTGAAGATGGGCAAAAGAATTTTCTTCATAATGTGTAAAATCTGATGAGGCAACAATAATAGCATTTTTCTTTTTTGCAATTTCAGATACTGCATTTCCTACATCTCTTGCAGTTTCCAAATCTTGTGCAAGTAAGATAATTGGAAGTATCTTAAATTCATTTGAAAGCAATGATTGCAACATTGGAATTTGTACTTCTAAACTGTGATCTTGTGAATGCGAATAATTATCAATTTCAACAATGTTGGATTTTTCTGCAATCTCTTGAGCAGAATCTGAATCTACCTCAACTAACCCTAATGGTGTCTTCCATTTTGCATCAATCATAGTTGCAGCATTTTTTCCAACTCCGAAATGATTTGGTCCTATAATGATGGCAAGTTCCGGATTTTGCGATGATATAGCATTGTAAGAATGACATGCAGTAGGTCCAGAGTATATGTATCCTGCATGTGGACACACAACTCCAAAGATCTTCTCATTTGACTCTGCAATTTGTTTTCCTGGACCGTATTTGTGATCAAAACAATACTTTATCATATTTTCCAATTCTTCTTTTCTACCTGGGTAAAATTGACCTGCTACAACTGGTTCTCGTATCATCATTTACTATTCTACATTATTTTATAAAAAATCATTAGATGATTCTCGGACTATTTTTCCATTTGGTGACTCTTCTTTGAATATAACCCCCTCAAATCTGGATACTTTGGTTGCTTTGTCTTTCCAAGCATCTTTACCAAGTCCAGCTTTTTCACACGTAAATTCCAGAAATTCTTTGACATTCCATCCGTATTCTGTTGGAACTTGTGGTAAAAGCAAACCTGATGTGTAAGCATTTTCTACAATTAACCCGTCCCTGCCAACTTTAATCATCGATAGATACTCATTTGGATTATCGACATTGATTTCAATGGGTGGAGTAAGCACTGTTACCTCAAAAACAATCTGATCTAATTCATCAACATCTACTGGTGTAAATCGAGGATCCTGTGTCGCAGCAGAAATTGCAGCATCAACTAGCCCATCAGCCAATTTTTTGACTGGAATTGGATATCCGATACATCCTCTCAATGAATTTCTTTTGTTAATTGTAACAAAAACTCCTGATTCAAAATTAAATTTTGAATTAAACTCCAAGTCATTGATCTTTGAATTATTTTTAAGATATTCTGTAACTGCTTTTCTTGCCATCTTGACTAATTCTTTTCCATCATCATTAGAAATTTGACTGATTTTCTTCATACTTGTTAAATATGTAAAAACACAATAAAAAACATTGACGAGTATACTTGGCAAAGAAGCTGAATTATATGAAAAACTTCCAAATGACAAGGTAAAGTGTACTGCTTGTGCACGATATTGTGAGATTGGTAAGGGCCAAATCGGTTTATGTGGAATTCGTGGAAATGAAGATGGCAAGCTACAACTGTATGCATATGGAAAAGTAATTTCAGGTCATGTTGATCCAATTGAAAAAAAACCTTTGATACATTACTGGCCTGGAAGCAAAGTGTACTCTATTGCAACAACAGGGTGTAATTGGCTCTGCAAGTATTGTCAAAATTCTGATATTAGCCAAAGACGTAAAGTTGAAGGAATTGATATGACTCCTGATGATGTTGCAAATACTGCTGTAAAGTATGGTGCACATGGAATTGCATATACGTACAACGAACCATCTATTTTCATAGAGTTTGCACGTGATTGTGGAATTGCTGCAAGAAAAAAAGGACTGTTTAACGTTTTTGTCTCAAATGGTTATGATACTCCTGAATCAGTTTCAATGATGAATGAATTTCTTGATGGGATTACCGTGGATTTCAAAGGAAGTGCAGAGAAAGAATTTACAAGAAAATTCATTGGTGTGCCTGATCCTCAACCAATTTTTGATACATTATTAGAAATTCGAGACAAAACAAAAATTCACATTGAAATCACTGATCTAATTGTACCAAAAGTAGGAGATAGCATAGAACATGCTAAAAAACTCTCAAAATTCATCTATGATGAATTTGGACCAGAAATGCCAATTCACTTTTTGAGATTTCATCCTGACTACAAAATGATGGAATATCCTAGTACTCCAATTGAGACTTTGGAAAAACATTATCAGGTTGCAAAAGATCAAGGATTGAAATACGTCTATTTAGGAAATGTTCCTGGCCACAAATGGGAGCACACGTATTGTTCTGAATGCAATGAGATAGTTGTAAATCGATATGGATTCAGTATTAGAGGATGGCATCTTGATGAAAACAATTGCTGCCAATTTTGTGGAAATAAAATTCCTATAGAAGGAAAATTGCAGAAAGGATACAAAGAAGACCGTTTCCAGTTTGTTTCTTGATTTTATTGTTGAATAATTCTGAAGTGCAATCTTTAGAAATATCATTTTATAGTAACTGAAGCATTGGCCCATGGATGGATCATGCAAAAGTAGGCATATTCTCCTACCTCATTGAATTTATGTGAAAAAGTTTCATTAGACATTATCAATCCACTGTCAAACAGTCCATCTGGACCGTCAACAATATTTCCACTGGTCACCGTATGTGCGGCTGAATCGTCATTTTTCCAAATTAATTCACCACCTGTAAAAATTATCAATGATGGTGGATCATAACAAATACCATCTTTTTCACAACCTGGAACAGATGTCCCTGATGGTATACTGGCTAATCTTGCAGACAGTTTTGAAGAAGACAGTTCTTTGGCTGTTTGACCAAGCTGAAAAGGCCAAAGAGATTCTTGTTTAGTTTTTTCAGACGCCTTCTCTACTATTTCTCTGCCTGATTCTGATAACTCTTTGAGTTTTTCTGTTGTTTCTTTAATTGATGTAGCTAGAAAAAACAATGATTCAATTATCATAAATGAGAATTAACAAAAATTGTGACTATGAACTTGTTTAATTAAACATTCACAACTATCTACCTCCACCAAAGAACTGAAAGATCTGCCTTCTCTCATAAATTGCCACTAAAATTAAAATTACTAATCCTACAATCAAACTAATATCTTCCGAAAAGAATTTTGCAGACATTTCCCAAATGCCTCTCCAAAACAAAACTAATCCTATACCAGTAAGCAAAAGAAGAAACGTACGTTTTGTAAAAACATTCTCTTTCAAATTAGTTGATTCTCTTTAATTGGTATTTAGATATTTTTGGATTAAAATGACAGTTAATTTTCAAATGTGATAACTTGGAATTAGTTTAACTATCAAGATTAGGATATGTGATTATGAGAGATGATGTATTTTGTCATTGTGGTTCGTGTGGGCATGAGAAAACTGATGAGTGCTATACAAAACAATGCTCTTGTTGTTTGAGTGACCATCAGGGTGCTTTTGGTAAAAATAAATGATTAAGAAAAAAATTAACAAGATATTGGTTGCACTTGATGGGTCGAAAAATTCACAACGTGCATTAGATATGGGAATTTTTTTGGCAAGAAAGTCTGCCACTAAACTAATAGGCATCAATGTTATCTCAAATATTCCAAAAAAATATCATCATTTGAGTTATCCTGAAAAGCCTGTTTTGTTAGCTGCAGAGAATATGATGGAATCTGCCAAGAAATTATGTGCTCAGAGTGGAATTTTATTTGAAAGGAAGATCGACTTTGGAGATCCTGGACCTAAAATTACAAAATTTGCAGAATCATTGAGTTTTGATATTATAATAATTGGAACAAGGGGAATGAGTGGCATAAAGGAAAAACTTCTTGGGAGTATATCTAATCATGTTGTCCACAAATCATCTATTCCAGTTATGATTGTAAAATAATATTGCAAAAATTGATTATTTTACAATAAGGATAGAACACGGTGAATTATTTGCTAGTTTGTTTGAAACACTTCCAAGAAAGAATCTTGCAGCTTTGCCTAGGCCTTTACTACCAATAATTATCATATTACATTGTTCTTTTTTTGCAAGTTTTATGATTTCTGTTGAAACATTGCCTTCTTTCATGACTATTTTTGAATCAACCCCTCGCTTTGTAGTTATTTCTTTTCCATTAGTCAAAACTTTATTTCCAAACTTTCTTAAAATTTCAAGATATTCTTTTCTGTCTAATAGATTAATTGGAATTGATTTTTCAACTACGTACAAAAGTATCAAACGAGATTGATAACTTTTAGCCATTTCACATGCATGTATGAGAGCTTTTTCTGAATATTTTGAACCATCAAGAGGAACTAAAATATTCATGTAAAGTGATTTTTTCATGTTGAACTAAATGTTGATCCATATTTAACTAAACTCTTTTTAATAAATTAATCTAGTACAAATTTCCCAAAAACTCTCATTCAAGTTTCTTAATCTCTGTGCGAACTTCTTTGAGCTCTTTCTCCATTTTTTCTTTTTTGGTTTGTGAAATTGAGTCATCACATAATTGCTGAAGAATTAAAAATTCTTTGTTCTTCAATGATGCAAAATAGTTGAACTCATTCATTCTATCTTACAACAGCTTTTACTTTGAAGGCCTCTTGCAATCCAATAAATGGAGAAAATCAAAACTCCTACTGAAATAAATTTTAATTCCAATCCTTGCATTGGAAATAATGATAATCCCCCTATTGTTCCTAAAATTACGGCTAGTGGAGCAGTACATGCGGGACATCCTGGAGTAAATGCTGCAAACGCCCCTCCCAAAACAGCTGATGAATTACCCTTGATGGAATTCATCATTTTCATTCTTTTTATCTTAAAAGCCATCACTGCAAAATTGATTCCAGCCAAAGCTGAAATTATTATTGTTAATCCAACTGATGTAATGATATAGGATGGCATTAACTCCATTGTAGTATCCAAATGAGATGTTAACATTGACATTGTCAAAAAATAATAAATTATTCCTAGTCCTAGACCACTAATTATGGCAATTAAGGTATATCTTCTAGTTGTAAGTACATTTGAAATTAGCTGTAATTTGCCTACCAAGTAGGATAATTTACAATTCATCATATTTTAACTATTTATCAACCAAAGATTCTTAGCCGCAAAAGATTTGGTAAAGATATGGCTGAATTCTCTTTTGAAGAAAAAACCATCCTTGTTCAATATGCGATTAAAAAATTTGAAAATGAGGAAATAGTCCTTGAAAAATTAAAAAATATCTTACCCGAAAAAGATATTCAAAGAAATATTGATACTCTTATTGGAACTCAAAGAGTTAGGCGAATTGGTCCTGAAAATCTTCAAAACAACGAAAGTCACACTGAACTGCCTGAACTTCCAGAAAACCTAAAATCCATAATCGAAAATCTTTAATCTAAAAATTCTTAAATCACTCTAATTGTAGATTTACTATGAATAAGTTCGTTTTATTTTCAAGCATTTTGACTCTGACAATTCTTTTGTCTTTTTCTGTAGATTCAGCTTTTGCTCATCCACATTCAGGTAATATTTTGATCAATAATCATACTCATGAACCACAAACAGAGGTTATTCCAATTAATTCGATGATTGGACTAGAAAAATCAACGGTTTTCTTCCATGCTCCTCAAGGAAACACATTGCCATGGGGATTTGTTGAAGGAAAAGTAGCAAATCATGTTGAAGGATATCCTGTGATTATTCAAATCTTCAAAAATAATTATGCTGTTCATTTTGCACAGACTGATATTGGAGAAGATGGTGTTTATGAATACAAATTCAGAGTATTAAATTCTGACAAAAATCAAACCACCAAAATATTTGAAGGCGATTATTCCGTAAAGATATTCAAAGTTGTATATCTTAATCAAGAAAATCTAATTTAGAATCCACGTAGACCCTGTGGACGCATAATTTCTGGATGCTGCTTCATCCATTCTACTTTATCTATCATCTCTTGCTTGTCTTGAGGAAAAGTGCCTTTGATTGTATATGCATTTGAACCGTGATTTGCTCTAAAAACAATCTCATCTTTTGTATCAATCTGACTTAACAAGTCATGAAGCTCGTTTAATGATTCATCATCGTTAATTCTGATAAATTCTCCATTATACTTGTCGAGAAATTCTTGTTTAATTCCATTTTCCAAATATAGAGTAAGGGCACCTACATAATTTGGAGAACATGCGCTAATTACTTCAGCCGTTCCTTTGATGTGTTCTTTTGAGTCTTTTTTTCCTCCTAATCCCAAAATTACCATGCATGACATGATGTATCCTGCTTCTTTTGCTTTGTTAACTGACTTGATGATTGTTTTTGCAATAGCTCCTTTTGTTACTTTTTTTAAAACAATGTCTGAACCACTTTCAATTCCCAAATAGAACATGTCTAAACCTGCTTCATTCATCTTCTTTAGTTCTTCAGATGATTTTTTTAGAATGTTCATTGGCATTGCATAGCAAGAAATTCTTTCAAGATTTGCAAATTTTTCTTTAATGTGTTTTACAATTTTTATCATATACTCAGAGTCAAGATTTAATGCATCTCCATCTGCAAGAAAGACCCGTCTAGTATCTGGGAGATAATCTGCCATCATGTCAATTTCGGCTTTTACATCTTCCCATGGTCTTTCCGAATATTCTTTTGATCTATACATATCACAAAAAGAACATTCGTTAAATGAACAACCCAATGTAACTTGAAAAATTAATGATCTAGCTTCTGATGGTGGTCTGTATAACGGTGCATCATAATTTAACATCATATCTTTCAAAGAAATTTGCTTGATTCTGTTTTTATACTTTCTATTTTGATTCAATCCCAAAATACCTTTTAGTGGTAATCCAGAAGAAATCCATAACTTATGGCAAATGATCCTGATGCAAAAAGACTACTTTGGTTTGTTTTCGCAGGTTCACGTGGAGGGTTAAATCGATTAAAAATTATTTCAAAATTAAAGGAAAAACCATTCAATACTAATCAACTAGCAAAAGAGATGGGTTTGGATTACAAGGCTATTCAGCATCACATTAGAGTTCTTGAAAAAAATAATATGATTAGTAAAATTGGAGAAAAATACGGCGTTGCATACTTTATCTCTAACTTTCTTAAAGTAAATATGGAGACATTTGAAGAAATTGAAGCGAAATTGGACAAAAGTAAATAAAAGCTCTAAAGGTGTTTTTGACTAAATGGAAACTACTTCTCTAATCTTATCTGTTGTTTCAATTGCAAATATGGGGATATTGGGAATTCTAATTGCTATATTTGGTAACATGTACAGTAAGACACGTGCACAGCTTCCATTAGGTATGATTGTAGTTGCAGGTATGTTGTTTTTGCATAATGTCATTGGTTCTCTTGCATATTTCTCAATGGAAGAGATCTTTTCTAATGAAATATTCCCATACATGTTAGGAGTGGGAATTGCAGAACTTGCAGGCTTGTTGATATTCCTTAAGATCACTTTAGATTGAGTTTAATTGTAACAGACAAAATCAAAAAATATGTTACAAGAGTATCTCAAGCTTAACAAAAATATTCTAATTGCATTTGCAGCATCAATCATTATTTCTGCATTAATTGCACAGATTTTGTCTGAACAGACAGACTATCTAAACACAACATATACCACAATTGCAGATTATGTGATTTATTTTTCAGTTTTTAGCGGATTGTTTTATTTGGATAATAGGAAAAAATATCGTTTAGCATCTGGACGTACTGATACTGCAAAACTAAAGGGTGATCTCAAAAAATTGGTGACATCCCTAGGAATTGCAGAAATTGTCTATACAGTTGTTAGATGGGTTTTGCAGTATTATCTTTTGACAATTAATTATGATCCATACTTGGCATCAATTGCATCGCAAGGAATATCAACAATCATTTACATGATAGTAGTTAATCTAAGTGTGAAGATTACGAGGTTGTACAAAGATGGGAATTAGTGTTTACGTGGATGGCTCTGGCGGCCCTAATGGAGGATTTGGATTTTTTGTAAAAGAAACTGGAGAATCATTTTATGAAAAAAAACCAAAAATTACAAACAATCAGGCTGAATATATGGCAATAATTTCTGCATTAAACAAATTTGTTGATTCAAATGACGAAATTACAATTTTTAGTGATTCCAAAAATACTGTAAACCAATTGAATCATGAATTTGCAATTAATAATGAACAACTCCGAGATCTTGCCCGTGAAGCTTGGAATGTAATGGGGAAAATTTCTAATCTTTCAATTATTTGGATTCCACGAAAAGAGAATCTGGCAGGAAAGATGCTGGGAAGCTAAAAACATATAGATCAGAAATTTCTATGAATAACTTTATTATACAAAATCCTTAGATTCAATTAATCATGGCAGAATCTGTAATTTTATCACCCAAATCAATTGCTGTCATAGGGGCTTCTGACAAAAGAGGAAGTGTCGGTGCTACAATCACCTCTAATATTATGAATGGTTTCAAAGGTTCCGTTTATCCAATTAGTCCATCACGAGAAACAGTATTTTACAAAAAAGCATACAAGAGTGTTTTAGACGTTCCAAAATCAATTGATCTTGCAGTTATTGTTATTAAAAATACGCTCGTTGCACCTGTCTTAGAAGAATGTGGTAAAAAGAAAATCAAAGGAGTAATTATCATCACTGCAGGTTTCAAAGAAGTGGATGAAGAAGGAGCAAAACGAGAACAAGAACTAAAAGATATTGCTAAAAAATACAAAATTCACGTCATTGGACCAAACTGTCTTGGTGTGATGAACCTTGATCCAAAAACAATGATGAATTCTACATTTCTTAAAGTTACACCAAAGTCTGGAAAAATTGCACTTGTATCTCAAAGCGGTGCAATATGTGCAGCATTAGTTGAGGATGCTAGTGCCCAGGGAATAGGTTTCTCAGCAGTTGTAAGTCTTGGAAATAAAGCCGTAATGAGCGAAGTTGATGTTCTAAAGATTCTTGCAAACCACAAACAGACCGAAGTTATTGTAATGTATCTTGAAGACATGGGGGATGGTCAAGAATTTCTTAAAGTTTGTAAAAATATTACTAAAAAACTCAAAAAACCTGTTCTTGTGCTCAAATCTGGACGTAGTCCAGAGGGTGCAAAGGCTGCAATGTCTCATACTGGAGCCTTGATGGGTTCAGATGAAATCTATGATGCATTACTAAAACAATCCGGTGCAATTCGAGTTGATACTATGGAAGAACTCTTTGATTACGCTACTGCATTTTCAAAACAACCATTGCCAACAGGCGGTGATCTTGTTATCGTGTCAAATGCAGGTGGTCCTGCAATCATCTCTACTGACGCATGCTCTAAAATGAAAATCAAAATGGCAGACATTACTAGCGTTAGAAAAAAAATCGATGAAGTTATTCCACCCTGGGGAAGCTCTAGAAATCCAGTTGATATCGTAGGTGATGCTGATTTTAATAGATTCCATAATGTTTTAGATAGAGTCCTAAAGCATCCACGAGTTGGTTCTGTTATATCCATGTGTACTCCATCTGGAACTCTCAATTATGACAAACTTGCTGAAGTAATTGTTGAAATGTCAAAGAAATACAAAAAAACAATGCTTGCAAGTCTGATGGGACTAGACGAAGGAATTACTAACAGAGAAATTTTAGCTGATGGTAATGTTCCATATTATACATATGCAGAAGGTGCAATTAGAACACTTTCAGCAATGATTAGATTTTCTAATTGGATTAAAGCTCCAAATGGAAAAATTACTAAATTCAAAGTAAACAAAGCTAAAGCAAAAAAGATCTTCGATAAAGTCAAAAAAGAAAAGAGACCAAATCTTCTAGAAGAAGAAGGGCAAGAAGTTCTCAAAGCATATGGATTGCCGTTACCTCAAAGTGCACTAGCTAAAAATGAAGCAGAAGCAGTAAAGATTGCCAAGAAGATTGGTTATCCTGTTGTAATGAAAATTGCATCACCTCAGATTATTCATAAATCTGATGCTGGTGGTGTTAAAGTAAATATTACAAACGATGAAGAGATCAAAGATGCATTCAAAACAATTGTCAAAAATGCTAAAAAATACAACAAGAACGCCGAGATTAAAGGAGTTTTGATTGTAGAGATGATAAAAGGTGGCAAGGAACTAATCATTGGTTCAAAACTTGAACCCGGTTTTGGTCCAGTAATTATGCTCGGAATGGGAGGAATCTATGTCGAAGTTCTTAAAGATGTTACATTCAAACTTGCACCAGTAACTGATATTGAAGCTGATGACATGATAGCCTCAATTAAAACTCAAAAACTACTACAAGGAGTTAGAGGTGAGAAACCATCTGATATTGCAAAACTCTCTGAATGCATTCAGAGATTGTCTCAACTAGTTTCTGACTTTAAAGAAATCAAAGAGTTAGACATGAATCCGGTACTAGTCATGGAAAAGGGTAAAGGCTGTCGTATTCTTGATGTCCGAATAGGACTCTGATCGCAATTCATTCCTAAAATTTACTCAATACGCTTTTAGAATATTTATACAACATCAAAACCAATATTGTTAGATGGCTAATGTCTTGAAGACGATTAGGACAGGCAATGATTATATTGAAAGTCTCAGAGGTAGAGATCTCAAAATTTATCTATTTGGAGAACTAGTAAAAGAACCAGTAGACCATCCAATGATTAGACCGTCAATTAATGCAGTTGCTGAGACTTATGATCTTGCAGTCAGAGAAGAAGAATTAGCTTCTGCAAATTCATCTCTTACTGGATTGAAGGTTAATCGATTTTTACACATTGCAGAAAGTGCACAAGATTTAGTTTTACAAAATAAAATGCAAAGAAAACTAGGACAAAACACTGGAACATGTTTCCAGAGATGTGTTGGAATGGATGCATTAAATTCTTTGCACTCTACAACATTTGAAATTGATGAGAAACATGGAACAGATTATCATAAAAGATTTTTAGAATTTGTAAAGATGGTTCAAAAAGAAAATCTTGTAATCGGTGGTGCAATGACTGATCCTAAAGGTGATAGAAGCAAAGGACCTGCAGAACAAGATGATCCAGATCTGTTTACAAGAATTGTAGATAAAGATGAGAAAGGAATCTATGTTTCTGGTGCAAAAGCGCACCAAACTGGCTGCATTAACTCACATTGGATTATTTTGATGCCAACAGTTAGACTAACAGAAAATGACAAAGATTGGGCAATTGTTGGAGCAATTCCGGCTGATGCAAAAGGTGTTACTTACATCTATGGTAGACAATCTTGTGATACTCGAAGTATGGAAGAAGGCGACATTGATGATGGTAATGCAAAATTTGGTGGACAAGAAGCATTAATCATTTTAGATAGAGTGTTTATTCCATGGGACAAAGTTTTCATGAATGGTGAATATGAGTTTGCATCCATGCTCATAGAGCGTTTTACTTGTTATCATAGACGCAGTTATGTCTGTAAAACGGGACTTGGCGATGTACTAATTGGTGCAGCTGCAACAATTGCAGATTACAATGGAGTTCCAAAGGTATCTCATATCAAAGACAAAATTATTGAAATGACTCATCTTAATGAGACTATCTTTGCTGCAGGACTTGCATCTTCCCACCAAGGCCATAAGATGAAATCTGGTGTTTACCTAAATGATGATATGCTTGCTCAAGTTTGTAAACATAACGTAACTCGATTCCCATATGAAATAAGTAGACTTGCACAAGACATTGCAGGTGGTCTAGTAGTAACTCTTCCATCTGAAAAAGACTTTAGACATCCAGAAGCAGGACCACTACTCAAAAAATACCTAGCAGGAAGAAAAGGCGTTGATGTTGAAAATAGAATGAGAATATTGAGATTAATTGAAAACATGACTCTTGGTAGAAATGCCGTTGGATATCTAACAGAGTCCATGCATGGTGCAGGTTCTCCTCAAGCACAACGAATCCAGATTCAAAGACAGATGCAAGTAGGATACAAAAAGAATCTTGCAAAGAATCTGGCAGGAATTACAAACGATGTTGAAGAACCACATGAACCCTCTGAATACTTTAAGCGACTCTTCAAAACTAAAGAATCGATTCTTTAAAATCATTTCAACTTAGATTGACACTATTAGATATTCAAACCAAGATTTTTTACTAATTCATAAATGATTCTACTCTTGAAACAGATAATTTCTGAGGATCCTTTTTTAGTAAATTCGACGTAATGATACTACCAAGCAAGCAGGACGATCTATTGCTTGAATCTAAAGCATATGTGAACCTGTTTGCTTGAATTTTAACGAATTTGATTCATTCTTTCTTTTTCTCATCTGTATTGTTTTCTTCAACAGATTTTTCTATACCTTCTAATTTTTTTTCAATGTCTTCTGATGTCTCCCCATGTTCTGATGTCTCCCCATGTTCTGAATATTCAGAGTCTTTCTCTATTTTATCAATGTCAGATAGATCTTCAATAATATCTGGATTTTCTGAGTTTATGGGATCGGTGAATGTGAGTTCTTTTTCATTTTTCTTCTTTACCATCTGTTTTACAACCATGATACCTATCACAACTGCAATTATGACATAGTTGATTGGTGGTTTTAGTAACTGTGTGACATATCCAACTTGTGGAATCGTATATGCTACTTTTCCTATGTATTCTTCTTCAGTAATTGGAAAATCAGTTCCAGGAATAGATGCAGGATTTGCATCACCTTTTGTTCTAATTGTTTTAGGATCATCATCAATAATTGATGCAACTCTATGTACAATTACTCGATTGTGATCAGATGGCCGATTAAATACAATGATGTCTCCTATTTCAATATCTTCAAAAGGTTCGTGTCCTTGTACTACTAGTACGTCGTATACTTGTAAAACTGGAATCATACTTCCACTTGCAACTACATAAAATGGGTTTTGTGTTCCAAAAGCAACTTGTAATCCTATCCAAATAATTAAAACTCCTACGCCTACAATGATAATATCTTTGATAACTCCTTTAGAGATGGATCTTTTTGCCAATTACATTATCGCCTTAGTATCATTGATTAAATTTGTTAGCTAGATCTTGGTTCCACATTCTTCACAAAATTTAGAACCCTCCTTATTTCCAAAACCACAATTAGAGCATTTTCCAGGCTGAGACACTTCTTCTGGATTTCCTAAAAGAATAATTTCTCCAATCTTTTTGATATTACTCCATGGGACACTACCTTCAGTACTATCATTTTTAGTAATTACTAGAACCATTGATTGTGTAGAATCAATTCCCACTTGTTTTGCAGTTCCGATCTTGTTAGCATTTTCATCATATACTCCTCTTCCTTCAATTGAACTAACTGATGTTGCTGGATCTGGCTGTGTAACTGTTTGCTGTGGAGTTTGCACTTTAGGTTCTACAACTTGTTGTGGTGCACTTTCAACTGTAGGTTCTAATGGTTTTGCAACTCCAACATCTCCAGTTTCATCTTGTTTTCTAAATTCTCTGTATTCTGCAATTGATGCATTACATGAATTGCAAATGTATTGTCCTTTTTCATATAGGATGAGATTCTCTGCAACTTCTTCATTGGGATTTTCAAATTCTATTTTTGGAGAACCTTCAAATTCTTTTTCACAAGTATTGCAAAAATGTTTAGTAATTCTTTCAGCTTCTAATCTTCCGATTGGTGCTAAAAACAGATCTGGCCCGCCTAGGTTGCCTTTCATCTGTTGTTCATCTGTAACTGTGGCCATAACATAGCCTCCGGAACCTCGTAATTTCTTTAATCTAAGTTCTGAACTCATGTCTGGGTTTTGTCAAAACGTCATTTAAGTATATATGAAATTTTATTCCACAACAAAAAATATGGTGTAAATTCTGGTGAACATTTTTAGGTACGTTTAACTCAATATCATTACAATGGGAATTACTCAAATTTCAGATGCAAAATCATGGGAAATCAATGTGATAAACTCTGACGTTCCTGTATTTGTAGACTTTTGGGCCGAATGGTGTGGTCCATGTAGAATGGTAGGTCCAGTAGTTGAAGAATTGGCTAATGACTATGACGGCAAAGTAAAATTTGTCAAGGTTAATGTTGATGAGGCCAATGAATTGGCATCTAAATACAACGTCTTTAGTATTCCAACCTTAATCCTCCTTAACAAAGGCGAAATAGTCAGCCAGCAAGTAGGTGCAGCTTCTAAAGAATCATACAAAAATATGATTGATAGAGCACTTGCATAAACTCAAACACGTTTTCCTCTTTTTTGATCCTAAAGTAATTAATATTCCAAAACTTTAGTGGGAATATGTCATTTGGTGAAGTAGACACTCTAAACATGCTGTTTGATAAACTACAAAGTTTATTTGATGAATCTCAAGGTTACTATGAATCATTTCTGGATACTAATAACATGTACAAAAAAGGCCAACTCAGTGACAAAGAATTCTTCCAAAAACTAGGTGATTACACAGTAGCATATTCTGCATTAGAATTTCTTGCAATCAAAGTAATATTTGAAATGAAAAAATCTATGGGCACAGGTACAGGAAGCACACAGTCTCCTGGTTTGATGCCTGGAATGGGAAATCCTGGAATGATGGCAGGTGGCATGGGAATGCCGCCAAGAGCAGGAACTGCACAAAATCCAGTAGGTGGAGGTCCACCAGGAATTGTTTCTGCACAAGAAGTATTTGGAGATGTTGGAACTTTACCATCCCCTGATCCATCTTTGATGCCACGTCAAAATACGCAAAATGTTGGCAATGGATGTTCTTCATGTGGTGCCACATTAAGATCTAACGCAAAATTTTGTACAAAGTGTGGCGCTAAAGCATAAAATTAGTTGAAAAAATCTTTTCTTATTTTTATTGTGTTGTACCACATTCAGGACAGAACTTTGCAGTAGCAGATAAACTAGTTCCACATTCTGAACAAAACTTTCCATCTGATTGAACTTCATTGTAGGCATTTCCTACAACTGCTGAACTTCTTACTGCTCCTGATGGTTCGTATTTCTCATCATCAATTAAGACTGGTTGAAAGTCTTGTTCTGTCAAATATGTCATCATTCTTGGAATTCCTTTCCCTTCATTTTTTGGATCTGGTATTGAATCTCCTAACCAAAATGCAAATCTCATTAAAGTTAATTCTGGTGTAGAGAATGCTAAAGTATGCTTTGACATGTAATCTTGTGCAGCTTTTTTGCCGTCAAAAACTTCCATGATGCTTATATTTTTTATTTATGTATAATAGTTTCTGGAATAGCATTCATTCGAAATGTTTTAACCAAATGATGCCACTAATGTATACGGGTTAAGGGGCATGGGTATAGGTGACTTTAAAGAAAAGCTAATTGTGATCGGATTTCTTATAGGGCTATTTTTACCTCTAAGATTGGTTTTTGTAGAATATGTTTCTGATCAATGGCTAGGTAATTTTGGCCTAATTTCCGGATTAGGAATTACTCTACTCATTTTAACAAAAAAAGGACGACTGGGAAAAATTGGCAGTATTTTGGAAAAGCAAATGAAAAAGACAATTTTTGGAAAGACTGGAAAATATGTAATTGGAATCTCTATTCTATCTTTACTATATTTTGGTAGTTCGATATTTTTCATGGAGAGAGGTGAATCTGTTTTCTCTGAGGACAAGGCTATGTTTTATGATGCTATAGTTTCAAACAATGACTTGAATCAACTAAATCCAAACAATCTAAAAAACATCCATATTGTTTATGATTCTGATAACAGAATTTACTCTACATTTGACTATGCATTCTCAATTACATACGCGATAATGAATGAGTTTTCTAGTGGGTGGCTAGAGCATTTGTATTTTATTTTACTTGTAGAGCAAGTTGAAATTTTAGGAATTTTCCTCTTTTGTCGTATCTTTTCAAAACCAATTGTTTCAACACCTGCCTAATTTTCGGATAAATCAAACACCATACTAAGTGTAATAATTAATGTGAAAAATTGTGAGAATTTACATTCCAATTAGGCCATCAAGAAAAACTGTTTCTGATGATGCTGATGACGATATTGATGAATGGTAATTAAAAATAACAATCAAACCATTGTTAATTTAATTTCAAAAGTTTTGGTGGACCGGGAGAGAATCGAACCCTCGACATCCTCGTTGCGAACGAGGCATTATACCCCTAAATCACCGGCCCAATGAACTATCTCTTAGAGCTGTGCTTTTATTCATTTTCTCAACGCATAATAGACTGCAAGCATAATGTTCTCATATGACGTATGATGCTGTGATTACTGATTCACACGTTATTCTTCCTCAAGGAATGGTTGACAAAAATATCATAATTGATGACGGAAAAATAGTTGGATTAACCCATGATACTCCTGCATGTGATAATAAAATAAATGGAAACGGATTGATTTCTGTTCCAGGTCCAATTGACACTCATGTTCACTATGGCGTTTATTCTCCGATTAATGAAGCAGCAAAAACTGAATCTCATGCAGCGGCAATTGGCGGAATTACAACTATGATGAGAATGCTAAGACTGGGAGATTCATTTACAAAATCATTACAAGCTCAGCTTGATGCGGCATCTAAGAATCATTATGTTGATTATGCAATCCATGCTTCAATTTTCACTAACGATCAAATTAATGAGATGAATTTTTGTGTGGATAAAGGAATCACGTCTTTTAAAATTTACATGAATCTAGGTGGTGAAATTGGTCACGTATACATGGATATGCCGCCTGATTCATTTGATCTTGTAGCAGCTCAGGTAGACGTAACCGATGAAATAGTTGAGCAAACAGTAAAGACTGCCGCATTACTTGGTTGTCCAGTACTAGTTCATGCTGAAGACTATGAGTCATGTGGCTGTGGAATTAAAACTGCAAAAGAGAAAAAACAAGACGGATTGCATGCCTGGTCTGAAAGTCGTTCCCCTGAATTTGAGGCAAAAGCAATCAAAACAGTATCTAAATTTGGACGCGATTATGGCTGTGTGATTTACTTTGTACATATTGGCTCTGAGCGAGCACTTGCACAGATTGAAGAAGAGAGAAAACTTGGAACAAAAATTTTTGTTGAAACCTGTCCACACTACCTTACTCTATCTTATGAGAAACAACAAGGATATCTTGCTAAAGTAATGCCTCCAATAAGATCAGAAAAAGACTCCAAGGCAGTTTGGAGTGCTTTATCAAATAATTTGATCAACACAATTGGTACAGATCATGTTGCAAATCAACTAAAACTCAAACTTGGAGGAGATGATGTGTGGAGTGCACTTGCGGGTTTTCCAGGAATTGGAACAGTGCTTCCAATACTACTCAATGATGGAGTAAATCAAAACAGAATAACCCTTGAACAATTTGTAAAATTTACTAGTCAAAATGCTGCTCAAATCTTTGGAATGTATCCACAAAAAGGAACTCTTGAGAAAAATTCAGATGCAGACATTACCATGATAGATTTAAAAAAAGAAAAAAAGGCCACATCTGATTTGTTTGGCGGATTCTCTGATTATATTGTATATGAAGGAAGAAATCTAAAAGGATGGCCTGTAAAGACAATTGTACGGGGAGAAACTGTTGCTGAAAATTTTGAGGTTATTGGTAAATTGGGTCATGGCAAGCTAGTTGAGCGAAAAATCAACTGATTCTTTATGAAATGTGAGCGGAAAAACCACAAACCCTTCAGGGTTGGGATGAGAGCGAGCACACCACAACTCAAAGCAAAACACAATCAAATATTCAAATAAAATATGCGTGTAAGAAAACCAATGACATATGATACCGCAGGAACTGTGGGAATCATCAAAATACAAACGCCTGAGTCTGAAAAGACAATTCCCGACCAAGGGATGCGAGAGCCACAACCACAAACGTCTGCGAAAGCAACTTTGAGGCTCGATGAAGCAGGAAGCCACGATGCTTTAGTAAGTGGTAGTTCACGAATACTATAAGACATGATAATTCTGAAACAAAATCCTGAATTTTAAAATCATTTAGAACAATTTACAGAGTGTTTTAATTGGAAAAAATACCAATTACATTAATTGAGAAAAAAATCCATTGAAAAAAAATATCAAACAGCATTAAATGACTTGATTAATTATTTAAAAAATTCAAGATTTCTTAATGATAAAAAAGTAGAAGATGCATTTAGAAATATTCCAAGACATGAATTTGTTCCATCATCAGAATTAGACTATGCGTATTACAATGAACCATTACCAATCAAAAAAAACCAAACAATTTCCCAGCCAGCAGTAGTTTCAAGAATGACTGAGTGGCTGGATATTAAGCAAGGACAAAAAATTCTTGAGATTGGTACTGGCTCTGGATGGCAGACTGCGATTCTCTCTTACTTGGTAGGCCAAGGGACTGTTTATTCTGTTGAAATTAAATCCGAACTTGTAAAGTTTGCACGAGAAAATTTAGAAAAACTAGGAGTGGATAATGTTGATGTTATTTTGAGTGACGGTAGTATTGGATATTCCAAAGCCTCGCCATATGATCGAATAATGATTACTGCTGCTTGTACTGAAATTCCTTTGCCATTACTTGATCAATTAGCAGATGGCGGATTGTTAATTGCACCAGTAGGTGATTCTTCTCAATCATTAGTATTATTACAAAAGACTAAAAAAGGAATTGTTGAAATTAAAAACGAATCACATTATGTCTTTGTTCCATTATTAGGAAAATTTGGCAAAAAATAATTAGAACAAAATTTCATTAATATACAATTTCAGATTCATTTTTGAGAATCTAGTTCATACATTAAGTACTACAAAAAAAAAAACAGTACATCATGGCTACTAAAAAAGTACCAAAGAAAGCATCACATGGAATATCTCCATGGCATTCTAGTTGGGAAGAAATGGACAAAGCATTTGTAAATTTTAGAAGGGATCTTGAAAAGTCATTTTCATCATTTCCTGCAATTTCCATTCCTAGATTTCCAAATATACAAGAAACTTCATGTGATGTTATTGATGAGGGAAAACAATTTCGAATAAAAATGAACGTTCCAGGAGTTCAGAAAAAAGACATCAAGCTAAATGTAACTGATAACTCCATAGAAGTCTCTGCAGAACACAAAGAAGAATCTGAAGATAAGAAAAAGAACTATCTTAGAAAGGAACGCAGCCATGTTTCCTATTTCAGAACACTTCCACTCTCAGAAAAAGTAGTTTCTGGACAAACAAAGGCAAAACTCACAGATGGTGTTTTGGATATCATACTGCCCAAATCAAAACCAACAACAGTACAGACAAAAAAATCCGTCTCTGTACAATAATTTTTTATATTTTTTAAAGTTATTTTGATTCTATAAAAATAACCTCCACTAGATCATTATTGCTTCTTTTAGTTACGGTATCTCTATTTGCATTATGATAATTTTGTAGATGAGCTTTTCTTGTTTTTATTTTGTATTGTCTGCATAATCTGCAAAAATATGTGATTTGTCTTTCTGATTTGGGTTTTGATTGAATCTCATCTGACTGAAAAGTTGCAATTTGCATTGTCGAGAACTTCACTCTTTTCATATTTTAATGTTGTCACATTTATGACATTATGTCATTTATTCATGGTTATGTAAAATACGCGGTTTTTGATTATTTTCTATTTCAGAATGTCGAATTTGCCGCCTGTTTTGGCTTTGTAGATAATATCTGGCTTTCTCAGAAAAATACCTGATTCTAAAACTCCTGTGGTTTGCTTGATTTTTTGAGTAAGAACTTTAGGATTCTTTATTGTTCCAAAATCACAATCCAAAATTATGTTGCCATTTTCTGTAAAGAATGGGTATCCTCTATCAAGTGAGCGCAATTCTGCCTTTCCTCCTATCTTCTCAATTGATCTAACTACTAAATTTCTTGCAAGTGGATGAACTTCTACTGGAACAGTTCTAGTGAAATTTTTTACAAATTTTGTACTATCTGCCATAACAATGACTTTTTTTGCAAGACTAAACAAAATATTTTCTCGTAATAGTGCGCCTCCGCCTCCTTTGATTACATATTTTTGAGAGTCGATTTGATCTGCTCCATCAAACACAATATCGATGTGATTAACATGATCAGCTTCGACAAGTGGAATGCCTACTTTTTCTGCAATCAATTTGATTTGCAGTGATGTTGAAATTCCTATAATTTTGTAATTTTTTAGTTTGATTAATTTTCCAAGTGATTTTACAAGTGTAGTAGCTGCTCTTCCACTACCTAATCCAATGATATAGTTGTCTTTAACTAACTTTAATGCATCATTTGACAATGCCACAATGGCATTATCGTAGAACAATCACTCTACCTCTGCTTGATCAAGCTTTGATAAAACTCTCATGATGTTTCCCTTGATTTTATCTAAATCATCAGCATCATCATCAAAGTCATCATTTAGTGTAGTCTTTGGCTTTTCTGGTTCTGGTAGTGCCTTGTGTTCTGTAATTTTTGCTACTTCTTTGTTAATGTCTGGTTTAGTTTCAAAACTTACTTCTGGTTTTGGTGCAACTGATTGAATAATCTCAATTTTGTCTTCGACTTTGGGTTTTGGTTGAATAATTTCTTCAACTATTTCTTCTTTAGGTTTAATTAGTTCCGTTTGCATTACTCTTGGTTGTGGCATTGGTTTTACAACCTGTTTTTCTTCTTTTTCAAAGAGTGGGAACTTTGGTTCATTTCTTGAAATGTTAGTTAGTGTAGTTAATTCAAATGACTGTCTTGATCTTGTTGCAGGAATTTCAATTGGTTTTGTCTCTGTCTTCTTTGGGATTTCAAAGTTGAATGTATTTTTGAAAGCCTTTGAAATATCTTGTTTTGGTTCTTTCTTTACTTCTTTCTTTTTACTTTCTGTCTCAACTTTAGCAGTTACAATCTTTGATGATAACTCATACAATCTATCATCTAGTTTTGATAGTTTTTGATCCATCAAAGTAATCAAACCGTCTCCAACTGGACCCAAGTCTGGATGCTTGCTTGCTTGTTCTAGTTTTTCTAGCTTAGCTAAAACAATTCCTAATTGATGTTGGTACTTGAGTAATAGTTTATCTTTTTGAATTTTAGAAAATTCTGTATCAGCTTGATATAATCTTGATATTGTTTTAGTGAGAATATCTTTTTCTATTTTTAGAGAACTAATTTGACTTTTGATGTGAGAGCTGGCACCAAGACTAAGTAGCTGATTTTTGTCTCTTGGCATTTTTCGTACTGCAGCAGCAGTAGCTACACCTGCTAATGAACTAAGAATTAAAACAATTTCTTGCATCTATGTATACCATTTAATCCAGGAATACTTTCTGCGTTTAGCCTCTGGGAATCCACAACTTGCACATTGGTGGTGACGTTTATGAAGTGAGTTTTTACCACATCGTCTACATCTGATGTGAACTTTTTTCTTTGTAAAACCACCCATAGAAGTTGTGCCTTTAGTCATCTCAAATCACCTAATGTTGTGCTGGTGGAGGAGAAATCATAACGACATTGTCTCCTCTAACTACAATGCTTCCAAGGCTTTTAGAATCGCCTTCAACAGGAATTTCCTCTGAAGAATCGAGTAGCAGGTTCATGTGTTGGTCAAAACCTAGAAGCATGCCTCTAATGGTTTTGTTCCCTTTGAGTTTTATCAATACGACTTGATTGATACTCTCATCCAATACTTTTACTGCCATATCAACGGACATCTATAATCACTTATTGACTTGGATATCGAGGCGTTATATTAAATTTCCATTGGTGAAACTATGAGCTATGCCCAGTAAGGCAAGTTTGACACCTTTTTGATAGATTATTGATGATTTCAGCTAAAATTACCTGTCCATCTTTCTTTGTGGCTTTTGTTGGATCCCCCCAAATTCCATTTTTGGTAGCTTTTGGAAATGATTGATTTGCTAGTTTTCCAAGTTTCTGAATTTGCTGTTTTGTCATTTTGTCTGTGATTAGTCCTTTTTTAGCTGAATTCATTTTGACATTTTTTGAGATTGCAAGCATTAGTGATGTTTCTACAAATCCTGCATGATCAAAATCCCTTCTCATAAAATGCCAATAAGATAGCGAGAAAACCTTTATCTTGTCTTTTGAGAGTTTCTTTAGTTTGATATCTATATTTTTTATAGGTTTTAGATTTCCATGATGCCCATTAATTATGAAAACTGTCTTGATGCCATTTGATAATAATGATGTACACAAATCAGAAAGAACTGTACGCAAAGTTGATTCTCTAATACTCAGATTGAAAAATGGTGCATGCTCAAATGAAACTCCATAGGTGATGGTTGGAAGCAGAAGGTATCCATTTTTTTCTGAGATTCTTTTTGCAACCTCAGTTACAATGTCCGTATCAGTTGATATTGGTAAGTGTGGGCCGTGTTGCTCAATTGATCCCACTGGAATTACTGCAACTTGTTTTTTCTTTAAAATTAATTTTCTAAGATTTGGATCGAACTGAGATTTGATTTCTGCCATCTAATTCACTTAGATTTGATGTGAACCTTTCTCCAACGAACTTCAAGTTTATTTTCCAGATGCATCTTTGTTGCTTTGAGTAGTGTATCTGCTTCTAGTTTTTGTCCCTTTGCCTTTATTTTTTCAAGCGTATCGTTAGGATCTACCTTGAAGGAATCTTGGAATATGATTGGTCCCTGATCCAAGTTTTCTGTAACATAATGTGAAGTTACACCAACAATTTTTGTGCCTCTCTCAAATGCCTGCGCATATGCTAATGCACCTGGGAATGCAGGCAGCAATGATGGGTGAATGTTAATGATTCTATTTGGATATCTCCAAACAAAGTTGGGGCTAAGAATTCTCATGTATCTTGCAAGTATAATCAAATCAATGTCGTATTTTTTACAGATCTGAATAATTTTCTCTTCTGCTTCCTCTTGCTTTTTATCTTCTACTGAAACAAATGGGATCTTTGCCTTCTTTGCTAATGACTCTAATGTCTTTTCAGTACCAACTATTACTGATATTTTTCCTTTTAGAGACTTTGTATTTTTAAGAATAGTTTCAAGACATAACGGCTCTTTTGTTACAAATATTGCAATGTTTTTCTGTGAATTAGTTTCATGATGCGTGCTTACATCCATCTTTTCTTTTTTAGCCAAGCTTTGAATCTCTGAATCAAATTTCTTCACATCAAGTGATTTTGAGAATGATACTTCCAGATACATTCCAAAAAGACCTTTGATTACATTTTGATTTACTTTCTCAATGTTTCCACCTCTTGAAAATGCAAAATTAGTAAATGTAGCTACAATTCCTTCCCTATCTTTGCCTACAACTGTAATTCCAACTACTGTTTTTTTCATGACTTTGTTTGGTGAAGATTTTCTCATTATTAATCATTCACAGAAATCAAAATGGTGCGGGAGGTGGGATTTGAACCCACGAACTCCTAAGAGATAGGGTCCTAAGCCCTACGCCTTTGACCAGGCTGGGCGACTCCCGCAACGACTTTGCCATTAAACACAAATTTATCTATTATTGAATAGTGACATGGCAAAATTTTTTGGAACTAATGGAATTCGTGGAGTGTTCTCTGAAGATTTTACTTTAGAATTTGTACATGATATGACTTTGGCTGTTGGAACTTACTTTGAGAAAGGACCTGTATTAATTGGATATGATGGACGAGAATCAAGTCCAATAATTTGCAAGGTTGTTAGTTCAGCTCTCAATTCAATTGGAATTGATTGCAATGTTGCAGGAATTATTCCAACACCGTGTCTTGAATTTGCAGTAAAGATTTTGGGATATTCTGGCGGCATCATGATTACTGCATCTCACAATCCTTCACAATACAATGGCATCAAGCCTGCTGCAAAAGATGGTGTCGAGATTTCACGAGAAGATGAGTTAGTAATTGAAGATATTTACTTGAAAAAAAGTTGGATTACAAATCCTTCAAAATGGGGTACTACAGGAATAGAAGAGAGAACTATTGAGACGTATCTGAATGGAATTTTATCTCATATTGATTCTAAATTAATAAAATCAAAAAAGTTCAGAGTTGTTTTAGATTTAGGAAATGGTGCACAGGTAGTATCTGCACCAGATTTTTGTAAAAAGTTACAATGTGAAACATTTCTTGTAAATGAAAACATTGATGGAAATTTTCCAGGACGTGGATCAGAACCAACACCACAAAATCTTTCAATACTTTCAAGGACTGTGACTGAAAACCATGCAGATGTTGGCATTGCATTTGATGGAGATGGTGATAGAAGTATATTTTGTGATAATAAAGGTGACATTTTAACTGGTGACAAGTCTGCACTTGTACTAACTCAACATATCTTAAAGAAGAACCCAAACTCTTTGGTTGTAACTTGTTTGAATTCAGGATACAACATTGAAAAAATTGCTGAGAAGTTTAATTCCAAAGTTATCAGAACCAAAGTTGGAAGTGTTGAAGTTTCTAGGAAGATGGTTCCAACTGACGCACTGATTGGATTTGAAGAGAATGGTGGATTCATGTATGGAAAACATAATCAAGTAAGAGATGGTTGTATGACGTTAGGATTAATGCTTGATCTTTTGGCAACTTCTGGAAAATCCCTATCTGATGAGATTTCTCTTTTACCGCTATCCTTTATTACAAAAGACAAGGTACCATGTCCTCCTGAAAAAGTGACAGAATTAATATCCTCTCTTAAAGAAGAGTTTCCAAGTTTTGATGTGACAGACGGAATCAAAATTTCAATTGATCCTAAAAACTGGGTAATGGTTAGACCTAGTGGAACAGAACCAATAGTTAGAGTATATGCAGAAGCTGAAAGCCAAGAGAAACTAGACTCTTTGATGTCTGAATACCTCAAAAAAGTCAAGACAATCATTTCCCGATAACACTTTTAAAACCATTCCAACGTTTTGAGAGAATGGAGAATGAACCCTAAGGGTGACGAAGTATGGGAAAATCATATTATGTTAAATTCGAAACGCCAGAGGATCTCGTAAATCCAATCTTAGAGGCCGTTAGAGTAGCATCTACTAGCGGTAAAGTAAAGAAAGGAACCAACGAAGCCACAAAGGCAATTGAACGTGGTACTAGCAAACTAATTGTTATCGCTGAAGATGTAGAACCACCAGAGGTAGTCGCACATCTTCCAATTCTATGTGAGGAACAAGGTGCAGCATATGCATTTGTACCCAGCAAACAAGAATTAGGCAAGTCTTTGGGTATTGATATCACTTCTGCCGCTGCAGCAATTTTGGATGCTGGTGATGCACAACACATTGTAGACCAAGTTGTATCATCAATTGCTAAAATTAAAGGTGGAAAGACTGATCAATGAGCTCTACAACTGAAGAAGTAGTTCAATCTGAAATTATTCAAATTGTTGGACGAACTGGTATTGCTGGTGAAGTAATTCAAGTTAGAGTCAAAGTTCTTACTGGTAAAGATAAAGGTAGAATTCTTACAAGAAACGTCAAAGGTTCTGTTAGAGTAGGAGAAATTCTAATGCTAAGAGAAACAGAGAGAGAAGCAAAGAAAATCAAATAGGTGATAAGTAATGAGTCTTTTAGTTAAACCATGCAATTTCTGTGACAGGCCTGTCGCCAAAGGTTCTGGTACAATGCTTGCAAAAAATGATGGAACCGTTCTATGGTTTTGCTCTTCAAAATGCAAAAAGAATATGCTAGAACTAAAACGTGATCCAAGAAAATTAAAGTGGACAAAGAAATACGTCAAAGGCGGAATTAGAAAGAAGTAGATTGACTGAACAATCTCTATTCATTGTAAAGCCAGATGCAGTAGCTAGAAATCTAGTTGGTGAAGTCATATCAAGATTTGAAAGAAAAGGATTCAAACTATTGAAATTAAAGATGTTTACGTTTACTCAACAACAAGCAGAGAACTTTTACGGTGTACACAAAGACAAACCATTCTTTGGTGAATTGACATCATTTATCACATCAGGACCTGTAGTTGCAGCAATCATTGAAGGAAATAATGCAATTGCAACTACTAGGATTATGATTGGCGCTACAAAATCATTTGAAGCTGAACCTGGCTCCATCAGAGGAGACTTTGGATTAGGATTTAGTGAGAACATTATTCACGCATCAGATTCACAAGAAAGTTTTGATCACGAATCGAGGGTAGCATTTGAGTGATCTGATTTGCAAATTCGTCAGCCCATAGTGGCAGTTCTTGGTCACGTAGACTCTGGAAAAACATCTCTTTTAGATAGAATTCGTGGCACTGGAGTTCAAGGTAGAGAAGCAGGAGGTATTACTCAACACATTGGCGCAAGTTTTCTTCCATCTGAGACAATCAAAGAAACATGTGGAATACTATACAAAAAACTTGAACAGGCAGAACACAAGATACCTGGAATTTTAGTTATAGACACTCCGGGACACGAAGTTTTTACAAATCTTCGTTCACGTGGAGGTTCTGCAGCTGACATTGCAATTTTAGTAGTTGATGTTAATCGTGGATTTCAACCACAAACAAACGAAAGTCTGAAAATTTTACAGAGCAGAAAAGTTCCTTTTGTAGTAGCACTGAACAAATGTGATCAAATTTCTGGATGGAGAAAATCAGAAACCAAATTCATTTCACAAGCAATCAAAGAACAAGACGCGTCAATTCAGACTGATCTTGATCAAAAAATCTATGATGTTGTAGGAACTCTGTCTATTCTTGGATATCAGTCAGAGGCATTTTATCGTGTAAAGGACTTTAAATCAGAGATTGCAATAGTTCCAATTTCTGCACGTTCTGGAGTAGGAATCCCTGAACTTCTCAGTGTTTTGGTGGGGTTGACTCAACAATATCTTCAGAAAAGACTCAATCAGGAAGAAAAAGAACCACGTGGAATAGTTTTGGAAGTTAATGACGAAATAGGATTGGGGCAAACTGCAAATATTATTTTAATTGATGGAACCATAAAAAAAGAAAACAGCATTGTAGTAGCAAAAAGAGATTCTGTAATTGTTACAAAACCCAAAGCAATACTATTACCAAAACCTCTTGATGAGATGCGAGATCCTCGAGACAAATTCAAACCAGTTTCACAGGTAGATGCCGCAGCTGGATTGAAAATTGCATCCCCCGATCTTGAAGGCGTTCTTCCTGGAAGTACTCTTTATGTTGCAACAAATGACGCTGAGATTGAAAAATTCACCAAACTAATTGAAGCTGAAATGAAATCAGTCTTTATTGATACTGAAACTAATGGAATTATCCTCAAATGTGACACTATCGGTTCACTTGAGGCCATAGTTGAGATGCTAAGGCGCTCACAAGTACCTGTCGCAAAGGCCGACATTGGCCCTGTAAATAGACGAGATATCATGGAGGCAAAAGCAATCAAAGAAAACGACAGACATCTAGGAATCGTTTTGGCATTTAATGTAAAGATTTTACCTGATGCAAAAGAAGAATCAGAAGACAGTCACATCAAAATTTTTGAAGACAAAGTAATCTACAGCTTGATTGACAACTACAACACATGGGTTGAAGAAGATACTGCAAACGAAGAAGATGCAATGTTTGCAGAATTAACTCCTGTTGCAAAATTTACTTTTCTTAAAGGAATGGTATTTCGAAATAACAATCCTGCAGTATTTGGGGTTCGTGTGGATGTTGGAATTCTAAAACATAAAATTCCATTTATGAATATGTCTGGACGCAAAGTTGGAACAATTCACCAATTGCAGCTTGATAAAAAAACAGTATCTTCTGCAAAGGCAGGAGATGAAGTTGCATGCTCTGTTAATGATGTGACGATTGGAAGACAGATCTTTGAAGAAGAAGTTTTCTATACTTTTCCTCCATCACCTGAGGCAAAAAAATTACTCACCAAGTACATGCATAAACTAAGTCCTGAAGAACAAGAAGTTTTAAACGATATAGTTAGAATCCAGAGAGAAAAAGAACCAATTTACGGATATTAATTATTGAGAATGTTTCTTGCAGATCATATGAATTCCAGGAGCTCCTACAGCTCCCATCATTTTATCCACAATCTGGCCTGACTTGAACATAATGAATGTTGGAATGGATTGTATGCCAAACTTCATTGAAATGTTTTGATTTTGATCTACATTTACTCTGGCAAATTTCACATTAGGATATTTCTTTGAGATGCTCTCAAATACTGGGTGCATAGACTTGCATGGACCACACCATTCTGCCCAAAAATCAACTAATGTTGGGTTCTCAGCCGATACTACATGATCAAAATTAGATCCATTCAAATCTATAATGCCTGGCTCAATTTTAGGCTGGTTTTTTTGGTTGAGTATTTCAGCTAATTTTTTTTTCATTATTTTTTGAATTTCTGGATCTTCAGACATTAATTACAAGAAATTACTTCTACTAAAAAATCTATACAGATTTGATCTTAAATCATTGCTTATGCACTAATCGTTTTCTGTTTTAATAGGGATTGCCTCAAACCTTCGTGATTTACACATTGGGCACTGATCTATGTATCTTGTAAAGCTAACAGAAGTATATGCAATACCACAGTCTCCACAAATTCTAAGATTTCGACTTAGCTTCCCCATACTGATGCTGATAAAACATTATGATTAAAACTTAACCTTTTCTGTAAATTACCAAAATTGCCACCAAGGCTTTACAGCTGGCTTCTCAACAATTGTGCAAACTCCTTCAATCAGATTTGTTCCAGGACCGCATATCCCAAATTTTTTCTCTACAACTTTAGGTTCATCCAAACCTACTGCCTGATAAATTGAATCATACTCTGAAAAATTATCATCAAACCATTTTTTGTAACTTGCCTCATTGTTGTATCTATCAACATAACTTTGCGGATCTTTTGTTTCATCAACAAATAAAGCTGGAATTTGCAGTGGTTCATCCAAACCTACTGCCTGATAAATTGAATCATACTCTGAAAAATTATCATCAAACCATTTTTTGTAACTTGCCTCATTGTTGTATCTATCAACATAACTTTGCGGATCTTTTGTTTCATCAACAAATAAAGCTAGTCCAAGCTCTTTTGGTTCCATTATTAGTTCAGGCACTGTTACTGGTTGTGAATTATCAACAATGTCATTTACCGTAATTGTGATTGTTTCTCTATCTGAAAGTCCATCCTTTTTTGCTACCACATCAAATGTGTAAGTTTTTCCACCATCAAATGTTGATGGGGTCCATAAAAACATGCCTGTATTTGATATAATTTTTGCACCTACTGGTGAATTTTTCTCTAAACTAAACACTACGTCTTTGACAGAATTATCCTGAAGCTTGACTGTAAATGACAGGATTTTTCCTTCATCTATTGTAAGTTTCCCCAATGGATTGATTTGAACATTTGTTGATCTTGGTGTGACAGAAAATTCGTTTGATGGTTCACTTGTTCCTACAATATTGATTGCTGAAACTTTGTAAGTATACTTTACATTTGTAATTAGATTTGTATGTGAATATGATCTAGTTGTACTTTGAGTATTTTCAACTAATGTGGTATATGAATTCCCATCTTTTTTCACTTCTATTTTGTAGCCAACAATTGGTGTGTTTCCATCATTTACTGGTGGGCTCCATGATAAATTGACTTGACTTGAAGAAACTATAGATGCTGTTAATTTTATTGGCGGCGTGGAAACTTTCATTTGTACCTGCTCTGATGTTAGTGGTACCTCGGATGTATTAACAGAATCTTCTCTGGGGGTGGCAGACGCTGTGTTTGATTCTTGTGTTGAACCAAATCCAATTTTTGCACTTACTGCAAATGTGTATTTTTTATCAGTTACTAAATCACTAACAATAAATGTCATAGTGTCACTATTTGTATCTCCTAGATTATCATAAACTCCTGGTATGATTTCTCGTTTTATTTCATAACCTGCAACTGTTTGTCCAAAAGTTTCTGATGGTGGAAACCATGAAAGTTTTATCTGATTAGGTGATATTGCTGTAGCAGTTAATGCTGCAGGAGTTGTTGTATGTGCTGGTTTCATTGAAATAATTGATGATGCAACACTTGTTCCTTCTGAATTAATAGAGTATACACGATAATGATAGGTTGACTTTGAATCAAGTCCTTTGTGAACAAATGATGTAGTTGTACTTTTAGTGTTATCAGTGATCATGATAAATTCTCCTGAACCAATTTTATATTCTATTTTGTATCCTGAAATTGTTGGTACGTTTTTATCCATTTCAGGTTCTTCCCATGAAATTATTATTGAAGTTGGAGAAATTGGAAATGCATTTAGATTATCTGGTTTATTTGGAATGAGAACATCTGGTTCTGGATTTATGTTAAATGCTTGAACTCTGTTATTATCTGAATCAGTCACAAACAACAGTTCATTTTTTGTATCAAGTGCTATTCCCATGGGAGAATCAAATTTTCCATCACTTGTTCCTACAGAACCAAACTTTTCAACAAAACAAACACCATCAACTATTTCTTCAGTTCCACTAGGACATGTTGTACCATTAATTATCTCAAATGCTTGAACTCTGTTATTGTCTGTATCTGCAACATATAGCAAATTACTGTTGGAATCAAATGCTAACCCTGATGGATCATCAAACTCTCCATTGTCATTACCTGCAGAACCAAATTGTTTTACAAAACAAACACCATCAACTGATTCATCTGTCCCACTAGGACATGTTGTACCATCAACTAGCTGAAAAATAACTATTCTATCATTTCCTGTATCTGCAACATATAGCATTTCTTCAGAGTTATTAATTACCATGTAAGTTGGATTTCGAAAATCATCATTTCCATCAAATGAATCAAACTTGAATAGAAAGTCACCTGTAGAATCAAACACAGATATTGAATCTCTTTCGATATCTGAAACTAGAATATTCCTAGTTGATTCTTGCACTACGATTCCTTTAGCTGAACCAAGATATTCATCAATACCGCTATCTGATGAACCAAATTTTGATTGAAATTCCCCATCATCATCAAATATCTGAACTCTGGAATTATCTGAATCTACAACAAAAAATTTTCCTAATGCATCTCTGGCAATACTGATTGGATCATTGAATTGACCGTCTCCTGCTACCTCTGCCCCATCTGCATTGTTATTACAATTTTGAATTACTACAATATCACAAAATGAGCCATACCTAAAGTCATCGTCTCCGTCGTTTTCAAAGACGTTTACTCTATTGTTTTTGTTATCTACAACATAGACATTTTTTCCATTTTTATCCACTATCACGTCAGTTGGAGTATCAAGTTCATCATTATCTGAACCTAATGAACCAAATTTGAAAGCAAATTCTGGTTCTGCATATGCAATTTGGATAGATGTTATACAAATTGCAAATAGTATGCTAAAAATTATTTTTTTTTCCAAATTATAATTATTTCCTTAAATGCAAATTTAATAAACTGAATAATTAATTTCACTACCCTTTTGATCAATTGAGGTTTACAATATGTCCGGATTTCTCTAAATTTTGATGTATTTTTTAGATTTCAAAATTATTATTGCGGGTGCTACAAAATACATTCCAATATTCATCAAAATCACGCCTATTCCATACCCTAGAACCTCTGATTCTGAATCAGCATATGACAAGATTGACAATGATGATAGCAATGGGGTAATTCCAATCTTTACTGCTTCTCTAAATACAGGATTCTCTCTTTCCATATCTGCAATTGTTGGTGAGAATGAATAGTAGAATTGATTGAATCCTGCCATAAATGATGCCCCTGAATCAGTGTTCATTAGCTGATTGTCACGAATTTCTCTGAGCAATTGAACTTGTGGGGACATCTCTGTTCCATATGTTGCAGTTGCAATTAGACAACCTCCACCTTCGGAATTATCAGTAATGACACACAATCCGTCAACCAAATCCGTTCCTTCACCACACTCACCAAATTCTGGTTCATCAATTTCTGGCTCTTGAATACCTACAGCATCATAAATTGTTACATCTGGGTATGTTTCATCAAACCATTTTTTGTATGTATCTTCTCTATTATATCTGTCAATGTAATATTGGGGATCTAAATTTGGATCAACAAATGGTGCTAATTTTTTGGGTTCATCCAAACCTACTGCCTGATAAATTGAATCATACTCTGAAAAATTATCATCAAACCATTTTTTGTAACTTGCCTCATTGTTGTATCTATCAACATAACTTTGCGGATCTTTTGTTTCATCAACAAATAAAGCTGGAATTTGCAGTGGTTCATCCAAACCTACTGCCTGATAAATTGAATCATACTCTGAAAAATTATCATCAAACCATTTTTTGTAACTTGCCTCATTGTTGTATCTATCAACATAACTTTGCGGATCTTTTGTTTCATCAACAAATAAAGCTGGAATTTGCAGTGGTTCATCCAAACCTACTGCCTGATAAATTGAATCATACTCTGAAAAATTATCATCAAACCATTTTTTGTAACTTGCCTCATTGTTGTATCTATCAACATAACTTTGCGGATCTTTTGTTTCATCAACAAATAAAGCTGGAATCTCTAATTTTTTAGGTTCTGGTTCAGGTGAGGTTTGTTTAGGTTTAGGTTTTGGTTCTGTATATGCTTGCTTTACAGTAATTGTTATTTTTTCTTTATCCTCTTGATTTCCTTTATTTACAACAATATCAAAATTATAAAATACATCTTGTATGTTCCCATGAGATTTAGATGGTGTCCATACAAATTTACCTGAATTTGGATCTATTGTGGCACCAGAAGGTGCATTGTTCAAACTAAACACTGCATCAGTTACTGAACTGTCTGCAAGAGTAGCTGTAAATGTTATAGTTTTTTCTACTTCAACTGTTTTGTCTCCAATTGAATTTAGTTGCAATACATAGTCAGGAACATCAAATACTTTCTTTCCATCAAATTCAAGTGTTATTGAAGTACCGTTTTCAATTTTATATACAAATGCTGTTGCGTTATAAGTCCCAACTATTGAAAAAATATTTTTTACCGATTGTGGTATTGTTTCAAATCCTCCTTCAGGATCAGAAAATCCTCCAAGTAATTTTGCTTTCCCGTTGGGATCCTTTACAACTACATTGACTAACACACTACCTTCACTCTCATTTCCTAAAAATGAAATTTTTTCATCAATCGTGTAGAAATTCTTTCCCATGGAAACTTCTATGACCTCTGCATAAGATGGAATCACCATTAACACAAATAATGAGAATGTCGCAAATACTGCTAATTTAGTGCGCACAATATTGATACTCCAAGTTTATTTTTAAAAAACGCGTATAATTTCTTCTTCTTTTGTGCAAAGAAATATTCACTAAACTCACAAATCTAGGAGAAATCTCATGTATGTTTGACTATTTGTCTTAATTTCCATGTCATAAAATGTTGGAGCCTTTATCTCGACTTTGAAATTGTGCTTATGAGTATCAAGTGGCTCCCCGTATGCTACTGCATTAATTTTATAGCCATCATTTTCCTCGATATTAAACTCAATCCTCTTAATTGCAAATCCTTCAGTAATTAAAAGAAATGGAATCTCTTCAAGCCAGCTAAATAGGAGATAACGCAAATCTTTTCCATTGGCAGTGAATTCTTTTTTGTCTTTTTCTTCAACTTTGTCTTGATCAAGTGTCAAATTAATTTCTGCTTCAGCTGCTACAGCAAATGCTTCTTTGATGTCTTTTGCAGTAACCTCAATTATTGCATCAGTTGCATGATCTAAAAATTTGTAACTCAATTGTATTTTTTAGAAAACTTTCTGATTATTAATCTAGCCTATTTTATACAATATGTGACCCGAGAAAAATAATTTTTCATGATTCTAATTGAAAGTAATAGCCCTTTGACCGTATCGTTTTAGGATCTGATTTATTGTTTCTAGTAATGTAACAATTTTAGGATAATCTGTATTTATCAAATCCTTTTTAATGATTGTTAGATAATGTCTTTTTTGTTTTACCTCACGCAGTTTTTTTGATTTTGATGCATCATAATTTTTCAAATCACTCAAGTTTGCAGAAATATCACAAAGTTTGATTAGTTTTGCATCCAATGATGCTTCTTTGAGTTGTACGTTGTATGCTTTTTCTCTTTGTTTTCTTGGTAATGTTTTGTCTTTAGTCAAAGATGATACAATTACTGCAATCCTATCTCCAAACTGCTCATACAAACTATCAAAACTAGTATCAGTGTCTTCAATAATATCGTGAAGCCATCCTGCACTTAGAAGTTCTTTATCAATTACACCTAAACTCTTGAGTCTGTTAACTACATCTTCTAGGTGTTTTGAGTAAGGAGCAGTGTTATCTTTTCTAAACTGTCCTGCATGTTTCTTTTTTGCAAGTAATTCTGCTCTTTTTACTAATTCCAAGATTTATTCCTCATGTGGTAAAATTTGTATTATTTCTACTGTTGTTTAGACTATTGTGCTTCTCATCCATTTCTATTATTCCAAACATGTTGCCCTCAGTGTTAGTACATTGTGCAAACCATCCAATTTTTGGAATTGTCATTTTTGGAACAATTAACTGTCCACCTTTTTCTATATTTTTTTATAATCACATGGCAAGAAGACCACCATATGCTTATACGGTGGATGAATCGCAAACTAACCACATTCTCAAATATGAGTAAAGTCATACATTGTATAATGACTGTGGTACCGCAGGAATTGCAGGAACCATCAAATACAAAGGCCTGAGCTGTGAGAACAGCAGTCCCCGACCAAGGGATGTGAGAGCCACAACCACAAACGTCTGCGAAGCAACTTTGAGACTCGATGAAGCAGGAAGAGGCCACCCAACAAGTTGGGTGGTAGTTCACAGTCATCAAGTGATGGAACTCTGATGATATTTGAGATTTCTATCTGTCCTGACATTCTATTTGATAGCCCCTCGTTAATTCTAGGCTCTTCTGTTCCTGTTGTTGCCATCCAATAGTCCATTGGTCCGTCCCATTTCTCAAACTTTCAACCAAACACTTCTCTGTAAAATTTTTGTGCCCTCTGAGGATCATCTACTGGTATGTCAAAATGAAAAATTCTTGATATAACTTTCCATCTCGCTAAATTATTTAAAACTGATCTTTTTATTTTGAAGAATTTCAGTATTTTAAAATTGGATGCCTATTGAAATGATTTGATGAAAGCTGCTTATTTTGATGGAGAAAAAATGACTTTTGATCAAAACTATCCAGAACCAAATTCTGCTGAAACATTAGTTAGAGTAAATCTGGCAGGAATTTGTGGAACTGACTTGGAGATTCTAGATGGATACATGAAGTATAGTGGAATCTTGGGTCATGAATTTGTTGGAACTGTAGAAAAATCTGAAAATTCTGAACTAATTGGAAAAAGAATTGTGGGTGAAATTAATGTTGGATGTGGAGTTTGTGACTCTTGTAAAAATGGAATGTCTCGACATTGTCCTAACAGAACAGTTCTTGGAATTTTAAAAAGAAATGGAGCATTTGCAGAATTTGTCTCACTTCCTGAAAAAAACTTACATGTTTTACCTGATTCAATTAGTGATGAACAAGCTGTGTTTATCGAACCACTAGCAGCTGCATTTGAAATCAAAGAACAAGTAAAACTGGATCCTCAATGGAATGTTGCAGTGATAGGTGATGGAAGACTGGCACAATTAATTGCACAAGTATTGAAATTATCTTGTATCAATACCACATGCTTTGGTAGGCACAAAAATAAACTCCAAAGTTTGGATAAACTAGGAATAAAAACGAAGATTGGAATTGAATCTTCAGATGAATTCACTTTTGATTTAGTGGTGGAGGCTACTGGAAGTAATTCTGGATTTTCTGACACTATGAAATTAACAAGACCGCGTGGAATTGTTATTTTAAAATCAACCATTGCATCAAGAGAAAATCTTGATTTGACTCCTACAGTAGTCAATGAAATAACGTTGATTGGCTCTCGTTGTGGATTGTTTAAACCAGCAATTGACGCACTCGCTACTGGAATGGTCACAGTTGATGATATGATCGATTCCACATTTCCTCTTGAGAAATTTCAAGAAGCAATTATTCATGCAAAAAAGCCTGATACGTTAAAGGTATTTCTAAAACCATGATTTGAATTATAATCTCATCTAAATTGGTTTATTCTAAGGGAAAATCAATCTCACAGATAGTGCATTTTCCTCTCTGGCCTTTGTATCGCTCTTCAAAATATTCAATAATCTCAGCACTGCATACCAGACATGTTATTTCTTCATCACCTTGTTCTTCCACATTGATAGATGCTGTTCATCACTTTTATCCATATCCTAGTACCTGGCAAGAATTCTGATCTCACAAGTATTGTAATTTGTAAAATTTTGAAAAATCGCTTGAAAATATGAACAAATGAATTAGTCAAAATTAAGAGAACTAGTCCAATAAAAAATCTACTCTGATACTTTGACATCTATAATTTTTTCAACCCAGTCATCTGTTTTTTAACTCATCTTTTGTAAATTCCCTTTCTTGTTTAATTGCAGTTTTTAACATATCTGCCATAATTCCTTTTATTCCATTGCTTCCTTACTGTACAAAAATATTTTTAGCATAAATCTCCAATTTTGTAATTTTCCCTTTGATGGATCATAATAATTTAAAATTAAGATCGATCACAGAAAAAATCTCATAAAATTCATTTAGATGTTTTTTACAAGATTGAAAAAACAAGATCTTTGTAACTTAAATGAATTTTATCTAATAATTGTCTCCAAATGAATTGTCATTTTGTTGGAATACATAACTAAGAAATAATCAATTATGCTGTGATTTTGATATATTATCTAAAATTGTCATGTCAAGTGACTAATTTGTATGAGTTTGCACTCGTAAAGTAATTTAGTAAGATTTCATTTGCAGAAGCAATTGGAACCATTTGATTCATTTCTTATTTGGATTGCAGAGTTTCTAGGTGAGCATCTCTATGAAGGGATATTTCTAGCAGCCTTACTTGAGACTATAGTCCCGCCTATTCCCACACTTGCAGTATTTCCTACTGCGGGATTCTTGGCATTCCAACAAGGTATACCAATCATTGGTCTCATCCCGATGATTTTGCTTGGAGCAGGAGGTGCTACTCTTGGTACATCTGCAATATACCTAATTGCGTTAAAGCTTGGTCGTGTTGTTCTAATTCGTTATCTGCGATATGTCCGAGTATCTGAAAAAAAATTAGAGCGAGTAGAGATCTGGTTTGAAAAGTATGGCGACAAGGCTGTATTTTTAGGAAGGATGGTTCCAGTTATGAGAGAAATGATTTCAGTTCCAGCAGGATTACTAAAAATGAAAATTCCAAAATTTGTTACTTACACATTTGCAGGATCATGTGTTTGGTCTACTGGAACAATTCTATCTGGATATTACTTTGGTGAAGCAATTGGACTCGGCACTAGTACAATTACATCATTGCCTTAAATATTGAAAACGTTCTATGCATACTATCATCCTATTGTTTGACTGGATGTTTGGCAGAGATTCTTCAATACACCCTAATTCTTGAAGAATTTCTGTTTAAAAATTACCTAACGTCTTTTGTCTTTTTTCTTCCCAGATTAATTCCCGCATTCCAAGTTGTATTCTCAAAGAATTTGCAGTTGCAGGGCCAAATCCTTCATAATGATTGTTTGTCATTACCATAGCAAGTGGAATGTCTTGAATGTTTTGTAGTTTCTTTGCCCAGTTTTTGATCAGTTCTTCTTTATCTTTTGTAACTTTTCCAAATTCCGAATCGGGAATAGAACGATCTCCAATTAATCTAACATAAAGAAAATTTGCAGTAACTGGCATTGGATTATTAACTCCTGCAACATCATTCCATACAAGACAATGTTTGTTTTGTTTTAGATATGATAATGCATCATCTGAAAACCACGATTCATGTCTTCCTTCAATTGGATACAAAAAATCATCAGGCAAAATATCAAACAGTTCTTCTAGTCTTGGTTTTGCCTCATCAAATGATAATGATGGGGGCAATTGCAAAACAAGTGCTGAAACCTTTTCGTGAATTGGAACAAGAGATGACAAGAATGAAAAAATTTCAGAATTTACCCTTTCCAGCCTCTTTTCATGCGTAATTACTGATGGGAATTTGGCTGTAAATCTAAAATGCCTTGGAGTGTCAACATTCCACCTCCTTACAATCTCTTGAGAAGGTATCCTGTAAAATGTAGAATTAATTTCAGTAATTTCAAAAATCTGTGAATAATATCTGAGCCAATCTTGGCTCTTGAGATTTCTGGGATAAAATGTCCCAGACCATCCTTGATAACTCCACCCAGTACATCCTATTTTGATATTCACTGTGTTGCTTGATTTTATTCTGTTTTTAAAAATTTGAAAGCTGACCATTGCGGATTAATCTTTACACAGCCTTGCTGTATGCATAGACCGGTAAACAATCACCAGCATTCAGACAATAGGATATTGTGTCAGCTTTCTATATTACTATGTACAGTTATTAAATAAAAAGTAGATCCCAAATCTCAAATATTGCTAATTAGATGAGATCACAAATTTTTTACTCAGATTGAACTTAAGAATAATTTCTACTTGATATTTATATTAAAATTGTTGGATAGACCTACTATGTTTCGTTTCAGAAAGAAAAGAGAGTTTGTATTTATTCCCATTCCTCCAATTCCACCAAGTAAAACTCCTAAAGACTAGATTTTGATAAATTCATTATTTATCATCCATCGAATGCTTTTGAAATACTCTTCATCTGATATTAGCCCCTGACTCCACCATCCTGCATCTTTTCGTAACCATGATGGTAATTGTTCTTCTGAATCTCCTTCAGATGTTGTTCCAAATGGAATTGTGATGATATCCTTTTCTATAAGATATTGAAGACCTGATGAATAGTCCTCATCTGAAATTTGATTTAATGACCACCACTTTGCAGTTTTTTTAATCCATTCAGGAATTTTAGAAATCATTTCCACGAAATGTTTGCCGTCCTCAGTTCCACACTGCCTTGGATATAGTTCCATTACGGGATTTCCAGATTCAACACACTCCTCAAAACTATTGATTTCATTTATTGGTGTGATCCTGAGAATTTTATCATCATTCGGATTTGGGAATCCTCTGCCATCCTGATTGCTTGTAAGAATATACAATAATCCATCAGGTCCTGTTTGCACATCTCGCAGTCTTCCAAATTCATCTTGGAATAGTTTTTCGTGGGACAACACCAAATTATTTTCCAGATCAAATTCTACCATATGCAGATGACTCCCTCTGAGTGTTGCAATAAAATATTTTCCAGTCCATTCAGGAATTTTGTCTCCATAGTAGAATTCTGCACCTGATGGTGCCCATGTATCATCACCTGTATGCAAGATTGGATTTTGCAAACCTTCTGCTGTCTCATCACCAATTATGTCGGGCCATCCATAATTTGTTCCTGGAATTATCACATTGATTTCATCATGTGCTATTCCCCTCCATCCTGATGGACCGTGCTCTGTTGCAACCAGATTTCCAGATTCGTCCCAATCAATTCCTTGAGGATTTCTATGACCTATTGAATAAATTGGAGAATTCCTCCATGGGTTATCTACCGGTATTGTTCCATCAGAATTAATTCTGAGAATCTTTCCTCCCAACGAATTCAAATCTTGTGCTAATTTTGGATCTCCAGCTTCTCCTGTTGTGATGTATAATTTCCCATCTGGTCCAAACTGAATTCTTCCACCATCATGAAATGGTCCACCAGGAATTCCATCAAGTAATATTTTATCTTCTGTTAGTATTCCATCTACAAATTGAAATCGAACAAGTTTGTTTATTGTTGATAAAAATTCATTGTATGTATAATAGAGATAGATGAAATTATTTTCTTCAAATTTTGGATCCACTGTAATTCCTAGCATTCCACCTTCTACTCCTCCAACTCCAAGTGACAGTAATGGTTCTTCTAACAATTCCCCATTTTGAATTATCCTGAGGTGTCCGTTTCTTTCTGTAAATAATATAGTTCCATCAGGTAACCAATCAATACTCCATGGAATAGTGAGGTTGTCAGCTACTGTTTCCACTTTAACTCCCAACTCTTGATACTCTTGAGCAAATGCTGTAGGAATTGTAAACAAAAAAATAACAAAAATTATCTCTTTCATTGGAGTTTGCATACTACTTTTACAATGAATGTAGATAAATAATTAGACATTCCTTATGAGTTTGGTTGACCTTGGTGTTGACCTTTCTCACAAGAATCACAAATCTCTTTGATTATTGATTCAACTTTATCTACATCCTTTTCAAATTTAGCTTCTACTATGGCATTTTCTTCTTCATATCTGTGACCAAATTCTTTTATCCCATTTGGGCAATCACATTTATTGCATTGACATTTCTTCACATGTTTTTGGATGCTCCAACGAATCTACGTATTTGCTTTAAAATCTACAAAGTTGATTTATCACGAAATAGGAAACGAGGTATGCTGGAAAACTACGAACTTTAGATGCTTCCATCTTTTTTCGTGTTTTCCTTTTTTTCTATCTGTCCACCTCCTCAAATCTCTCCTTTTGAATTTCGGCAGATATGATAGACCTCGTCATTGGCAATGTGTGAAAATGAAATTTAAAGTATTCTGAGAAAAATCTTAATATTCGTTTATTATTCATGATATAACAATACAAATGTACATTAATTTATGATTTAGTTTGTTTTCTAGTATAGATTTAACCAAACAATGTCATCGATCGTATAGTTGTGTTAAATACACAAAAACACATCTAGTCTCATATGTCTGAGGAGAAATTTTCAATTGAAAATATCAAAAATAAAATCAAAGATATTTTGGCCGAACCTGAAATTCGATATTGTGGTTTGATTGATTGCGAGGGGGAATTAATTGCAGGCGATTTTAAGGACGGCGTTGTTCCTTTTGAAAATGATGCAAGACGAAGGCAGACATTTCAAGAATTAGCACACAGAGTTGCAAATAGAAAAGGGTTTGATGCCAATTTGGGCAGAGTCAAATACTCTTCTTCTAGGAGAGAAAAGGTTGTGATGATGAGTTTTCCTTTTGGAAGATACATCTTAATGATTATTGCAGAACCAAGTGTAAACATCGATAGGCTTGCTTGGAAAATAATTTACAAGCTAGAGCACCAGTGGTCTGAATTTCATGGATTGTAAAGAATAACAAAGACTATAATTTTTTGAGTCTTTTGTACATTGTTTGTAATCTCCCATGATAATCATGGTAAATACCAAAACTAATGCAGAACATAGATGTTGTTTCATGATGAAGAATTAGATGAAAAAGAGTTACAAAAGTTCTTTGAGAAATTAGACCCTAAAACTATTGAACAAATTCAAAAACTGTATGAGGATACTAGTTGAAAAAATCTTAGAGTTTAAGATTTTATTTAAAGTATTTCTAGCCTACGATTTCCCTTGCAATTCTATCGTGACAAGAACACTTACAGAATCTGTAAAAATCTCCATCATGTTCAGAATTGCATATTGTACAACCATTACCTGTTGCCATTTTAGCAGTATGCGCATTTTCAATATTTTTATTTTTCGCTAGAAATCATTAATTCAAATCAGAGTTAATTTTTTGGCCTTTGCAAACACTGCAGACCATTGTATCCAAGTTAATCGTCCAGTCTGTGTATTTTGCCTTGAAGGGTGATATGATGTGAGGATCCAAATTGCATCATGTTGAAATAGTTTATTGTGCCCAAATTTTTCAGGTTTTACGTTATATAATTTACAAGTAGCATCATATGCTATTTTTCCAAGACAAAGAACTGTTGTGATGTTTTTTAGAATCTTTCTTTCCTGTTCCAAGAATCCAAAACACATGTCCATCTCCTCTCGGGTTGGTTTGTTTTGAGGTGGTGCACACCTAACTGCTGCAGTAATGTATGCATTTTTGAGGAACATTCCATCATTAATGTTCTGACTAGTAGGTATTGATGCAAATCCATGTTTATGCATTACTTTTGCCAGCCAGTCCCCTGATGAATCCCCTGTGAACATTCTCCCTGTTCTATTTCCCCCGTGTGCAGCTGGAGCCAAACCTACAATGAGTAATTTGGCATTGACATCGCCAAATCCTGAGAGTGGTTTACCATAATATTTCTCATCCTTGAATCGTCTTATCTTGTTTTTTGCAACATCTCTGATGTATGTAGATAATCTTGGACATTTTTTACAGCATGCAATCTTTTTGTTTAGTGACTTTATTGACTCCAACTGGATTGACTTGGATTGGGTCTATTAAAAATTCTATTGAGTGCCATGTTCAATAAAATAAGATTCTATGTTTCCACTATTGTTTGAATAGTGATAAACAATTCCATGTGGTAGTTTTGTTTGTCCGATTAATTTCATGATGTTTCCTTAAAAAAAATTTTATTTAACAAAATGGGTGTTCAAAAACTACACCTGTTCTGGATCTCTGTCTAGATTAATTCCAATTGATTGAGCCCACTTTGTTATCTCTTCTACAAACTCGTTTTCTTTTTGAGTAAACATGAAGAAATTATCCTGAAAACAATAAAAGAAATTACTACTAACTTATCTTTTATTCATACAGTGAATTTGAGTTCAGAAAATTACCCTGATTTACACTTGCAAAATTTAACACATGCCTCCTATGCGTGAATTACTCAAAAATTGTCTCATTTGTAATAATACTTACTATGATATTGACCGACATTCTTTATATACAAAAATAAAGAATTTGTATAATGAAAAGTACACAACTTCTAAGCGTTGTTTTTTCACTGATCATGTTTACTGGAGTAACTGCAGGTAGTACCGCATTTGCTGATAGTGATGATCTTGAAGATTTAGTAGAAAACTTTTGTGAAATGAGCGTCGAGCAACAAAGCGACTTTTTCACTGATTATCCAGATATGGTAGAATACGATGAAAAACTTTCTACAATTTGTGATATAGCAGATGAAGATGAACGCGAAGATGCACTTGATGATTTCATTTTAGATGTTGTTCTAGCTAGAGAAGATGTTGACGACGACATGGAAGATCTCAAAGACGAATTTGATGAATTCGAAGATGAGGCTAATGAAGATGATGCTAAAGTAAAAGATGATAGAGACGAAACTGACGACAAAGATGACAAATATGGCAGACATGCAGACCTTGATGATAGACTAGAGCACTTCTGTGATATGACTACCGATGAAAAACGTCAATTCTTTGAAGACCATCCAAGACTTGAACAATTTTCTGACAGATTAGCAAACTATTGTGATTTGTCTGGAGATGAAAGAGAAGACGCAATTGACAAATTTATTGCAGAACATAAAGATGTCATCCGTGATTACATGAAAGAGAAAATTCATGATAAAGTCACAGACAAAATGACTGACATCCGAATGAACTATGATAGATTTTGTTCAATGTCCGAATCTGACAGAGCAGCAGAAATTACCGATGTTGCAAAACTTGATAGAATCTCAAAATGGTGTAATATGACACCTGAAGAAAGAGAAGACTACAAGAAAGAGCATCATGATGACATCAAAGACAAGGTTTCTGATAGAATTAGAATGTCTGACATGTCTCCACGACTCAAGGCTATGATCATGGACAAACATGACATTTCTGATGAGAAACGTGAAGAAATCAAGATGAAATACAGAGAAAAACACGGTGAACTAACTGATGAGCGAAAATCAGAACTAAATATGAAGTTCAAAGATCACATGACAAAAATCAAAATCAAAATGTCTGATGAGCGAAGATCTGCAATCCATGACAGATTAGCTGACATGAAAGCATTCAAAGCCGAACTTCGTGAGCGAGCATCTGAAATGACAGACGATGAAAAACAACAACTTAGAGAAGAATTCATTCAAAAGGCAAAAGACATGCAATTAGCATGGATTTCCCCACGTACACAAATTACTGCCGGCATTGATGCTGCAGAAGTTGAGTGCCGTGAAGGATTCAGTCTTGTAATGAAAGCATCAAACGGAATACCAATGTGTCTCAAAGCAGACACTGCTCTTAAGATGATAGATAGAGGACTAGTAGTTCCTGCTAACTAATCTTTCTTTTTTTATTATATCGATGTAAAATTTAATTTTGAAAATATTTGAACTTCAAGCCTGCAAAGATATTCTCTTTACGGGTTTCTTGAAGGATACAATTTCATAGTATTTTTTGATGTATATCCGTACAGAAAATCTATTATCAAAAAAGATTTTTTTCATTTACTAATATTCACAACTAATTCCATCTTTGCCCCCAACTGTGAGATCTTTTAGCATATTTCTAAAATAATTCTGTAAACTTAAAGCATATTAGAATAGAGTTTTAAAAAACTGCCTAGTTTATGATGGATTTTCCTTTTTTTCTATCTGTATTCGTCACCGCAATCCCCAATTGTCTCAAACAAATCATTTGATTTTGCAGTAATTGAATTAATCAATGAAATATCTTCTTTATCTAATTTCACATCAAAAACTTTGGCATTATCATTTCTGTGGTTAGCAATTCCAAGTCTTGCTCCAATAATTACTCCTGCAACTTGAGGTTTGTCCAATACAAATCGAGTAGCTACGTTTGCAATACTGCATTGGTGCTTTTTTGCAATTTTATCCATACTGCAAAGTAATTCTTGAAATAACTCCCATCCTCCCCAAATATCGATCATGTTCTTGTATTTTTGCAGACTATAAGTTGTTAATTTTCCTCTATGTGGTTCATCTAAGCCCAAATATTTTTCAGAAAAGAATCCTCCAAGCAATGTCCCGTATGTTAGAATCTTTATTCCATTTTTTGCAAAAAATGGAGTCATGAGTTTTTCTGGTCTTTGATCCAAAATAGAAAACTGAATTTGGTTTGACACTATTTGAAATCCATTCTCAATCATTATTTTAACTCGCTCAGTATCAAAGTTTGTCAATCCCAGATGTTTTATTTTTTGTTCGCTTTGCAATTTAGATAAGTGATGGAGTGCATCAAGATAGCTAGAATCATTATAATCCCACCAGTGAAATTGGAGAAGATCAATACAATCAGTATTCATTTTTTTTAATGATTGCTCAATATAATGGGTAACAATACTATTGCTCATTGGACCAGGATTTGGAACAAATTTAGTTAGTGCTTGTGATTGAGTCTTGTCTATTTTTTCCCTAAATTCTCCAACCAATAATTCTGCAGGGCCATAAATGTCTGCCAAATCCCAAGTTGTAAATCCTGAATTATGATATTCTATCATATCTACAATTGCCAAATCCTTGTCAATCTGACCATGGCCTCCTGCAACTTGCCACATTCCATTTAGAATTCTACAAATTTCCAAATCTTTTGCAAGAGTAATTCTCTCAATTGGCACAAGTATCTTAGAAAAAATCTCTTTAAAAAACTGGTATTCTCACAGAAATATCTAAATCACAACCATCTAAGAAAGAATCATCTTGGAACTACCACGAGGAATGAAAGATTTTGAGGGTGCAGAAAATGCAAACATTGAGCACATCCGGTATCATTTCAAACAACTATCAAATCTGTATGGATTTTCATTTATGGATCCATCCCCAATTGAATTACTGTCAACTTTAGAGACAAAGTCAGGTCCAGGAATTAGAGATGAAATTTACTATTTTAAAGATAAAGGAGACAGAGAAGTTGCATTGAGATTTGATTTTACAATGGGGTTAACAAGATACGCTGCTTCCCAAAAATCCATGAAACTACCAGCAAAACTCTCAAGTTTTGGTGGTGTATTCAGATATGATGAACCACAAAAGGGCAGATATCGATACTTTCATCAATGGGATATCGAAGTGTATGGGAAACCATCCATTGAATCAGAGGCTGAAATCATCGAGCTGACATCTAGATTATTTGATTCACTTTTACTCAAAGGAATTACAATTGACATCAATCATAGAAGTCTAGTAGAGTCTTACATTAACAAAATTTTCAATTCAAAAGATCCAGAATTAGTAGCTGATATTTTAAGAGCAGTAGATAAAATTGCAAAAAAACAAAAAGACGAAATCCTAAAAGAATTTCAAGCAAAAGGATACGAAACAGAAAAGATGGAAAAGATTCTAGAGTTCTCACAAATTAAAGGAACAATTTCAGAAGTTGAAAAAACATTTGATACTAAACAGCTAGAATCATGGGATGATCTAAAACAACTATTTGATTCACTTGAGAATAGAGGTGTATCTAATGTTAGAATTAATTTTGGTATAGTTAGAGGGTTGGATTACTATTCAGGAACTGTCTTTGAAGTCTTTGATAAAAATTCTACATTGGGAGCATTAGCTGGTGGTGGAAGATATGATACACTAACTAAAGCATTCGGTAGAGAAGATATTGGTGCAACTGGAGTTGCAGGTGGGGTTGAGAGAATTATTCTTACAATGCAAGAGCAAAAAATAATTCCAGAAGTTTTACAAAAACGAGTTGCAGTGATGTATGTCAATGACGAGATGCAAAAAGTTGCTCATTCAATTGCTTCATTATTAAGACTCAATAACATTCCAACTGACATTGACTTGGCAGGAAGAAACCTGAAAAAACAAATGGATATTGCAAACAATGCCAAGTTCTCAATTATAGTGGGACCTGATGAACTTGAAGAAGGAAATGTTGTACTCAAAGATATGGTTAATGGAACTGAAGGAACTATTCCACTAGAGACATTAACTGATGATCCAAAATCCATTCTTAATTTAGAAAAGCCCTAGTTAACATCATAATTTCAGGACCAGTAGTTAATGATCCTACAACAATAGAATGATTATTTGCCAGAATTCCTGATGCAACATATGGGATTCCATTATTTATGGAGCACTGCTCAATTTTTACGCCTAATAAATTGGAAAATGTCTTCATGTCCTCCTCATCAGCTTCTGGATGAATGGCCGCACCAGAATTATTGGCAACCATTACAGCTCCTGTTTGATTAAAACCCGCAATTTTTTTCTGAATTACCTCTACTTCCAAAACATCTGAAATATTTTTACAGTCTTGAGATGATAACCATGGAGATACAACTGCTCCTTTATCATTGGTACAAATTACATTTCCTAAGGCAGATAATTTTGAATCAAGAACACCTACCTCTAACCCTGTTTCATTTTTGAGAAAATCAAATTCATCTTGGTATGCCGTTTTTGGAATTAGTATTCCTTTGTTATTCATTACACATAATGCCCCAATCAGTCTTGTGTTTGCAATTGACATGAATAGATATTCTACATCAAGATATTTTGCAAGTTTTTCTGCTTTCGATTGTGCATATCCCATCGGAAGTAAAATTACACTATCATTTACTTTAGTGTAAACTCCAATGTTTGGCCCACGATATACATCGTACTTGATAATATCCATATCCAGAAAATTGATCGTTCAACGTTATGAACGTAAGGAATTCATTCCTAATAGATCGATTATTACTGGTGTATTCGTAATTTACCTTATCTAGCTTTAAATAATAACTCTGAAAAATTATACCATGCCAATAGCAGAAAATTTCCCTGAAGGTCTAAAGCCAATTGGAAAAATAAATCTCGATGATGGAAATTTCCATATCATGTGGGGTCCAGGCAAAGAAAAAAACACTGATGGCTCACAAGCTGAAATGTTTGCAGATTCAGACGTAGTTGCCGCGTATGCTGCAAGAGGAGAAGAACAAGTTCCCCTTGGTGTAAGTGGTACAATGGTCGCAGTCGATTGGGATTCATGTGTTGCAGATGGTGCATGTATTGAAGCATGTCCAGTACAAGTATTCCAATGGTACAGAACTGAAAAGGACGTTCCAGCCAAAGATGTTGTTGGTCAAACTTTTAACGGAACTGGAAGCAATGTCAAAGATGAACGAAAAGATCTAACTGACAAAGCAGATCCAATCAGAGAACATGATTGTATTTGGTGTATGGCATGTGTATCTGTTTGTCCACCACAAGCAATCAAAGTTGATCAGTCAAATGTTGAAAAACATGAATCTGCAGCCAAAACTCTTTAGAATTTCAAGACCAAATTATATCTAGAAATTTTTATTTTCTTTTTTTATTTAGTCTCGACTAATTATATCTAGATTTAAATAATATTTTGAGATAGTCAGGCTATGGCAGAATTAGTTATACCAGAAGATTTCTGTGTTGATAAAGAACCAAAGGGAAAGACTAGTCATGCAGATGGCGAAAACTTTCATTGGATCTGGGGAGATGGAAATCCAGATGGTGCAGCATTCAAAAACGACGACGTAAAGGCAGCTTATGAAGCAAGAGGAGAAAAACAAGTTCCTCTTGGAATTCATGGAACAACTGTCGCAGTCGATTGGGATTCATGTGTTGCAGCAGGTGCATGCATGAGTGTATGCCCAGTTCAAACATTCCAATGGTACAGAACTGAAAAAGATATTCCAGCAGACAAATGTCTTGGTGAAACTTTTGATGGAACTGGCCTTACAGAACAAGATGAAAGATTAGACTATACAGACAAATCACAACCAATCAGAGAGCATGATTGTACTGTTTGCATGGCATGTCAAGAAATCTGTCCTGAAGGAGCTATTCGAATTGAATCAGCTAATCAAGAATGGCACGAGAAAGCAGCCGGTACATATGTACTTATGAAATCTGGCTCAGAAAACCCACACGCACACGATTAAAGAAACTTTTTCTTTTTTCTTATTTTTCTATTTCACACCAACAAATTTTAATCACTTCTATCAAAGAGTTTTCGCAGAGGTCGCCTAGCTCGGTAGGGCGCGGGCCTTGAGAGCCTGTGTGCGCAAGCATACGGGGGTTCAAATCCCTCTCTCTGCGTTTTAATTTTCTATTTTTCCAAGTTCTGCTAACATTGCAGATAGCTGAATTTCAGAATTTGCTCCAACTAGAACTCTGTAATCATATTTTGCAATAATCTCTAAAATATCTGATAATTTTTCATGTTTTGATTTGAACACCGCTGAGTTGAGATATTTTAGGAAATCAGATTCTGACATTCCATATACTTTGATTAGTTCTATCATCCTCTCCCTTGCTTCTGCAATTTTACCTGATAATGCAATTTTTAGAACTTCATCGACATCACTGGTTTTAGTTAACCCAGCTGATCCCTTTACATGCTCTTCGGTAATTCCACCAAGGCTTGCAGTTGCCTGCATTAGGTTAATTGCATGTCTCATATCTCCTTCAGAATAATCATAAATTGCTTTGAGACCTTTTTTGTCAAATTTGATTTTCTCATTTTTTGCAATCTCCTCTAGTCTTTTGATAAGATCCTCTTCTGGAATTGTTGTAAACTTGAAGGTTGCACATCTACTTTGAATGGGGTCAATGATTTTTGAAATATTGTTTGCAATGAAAATAAATCTGCAAATTTTTGCAGTGTCTTCAATAATTCTTCTTAGTGCTGTTTGAGCATCTGCAGTCATCTCATCTGCTTCATCTAAGATGATAATCTTGAATGGAACCTCTCCCATTCCAGCAAATCTTGAAAATTTCTTAACTTTTTCTCTGACCATGCCAATTCCTCTTTCATCAGATGCGTTTAGCTCAAGTGTATAATCTTTGAAATTTTTCCCCAAGATTTGATTTGCAATGCATAATGCAGCAGTTGTCTTTCCAACTCCTGCAGAACCTGAAAACATCAGATGTGGCATATCTGTTGGATCTTTGATTAATGCCTCCAAACTACCAATAATCTCAGTTTGATTTACAATCTCTGAGAGCTTTGTTGGCCGATACTTTTCTACCCACATACCACTTCCAAACATGAGTCCTAAGGCCTAATCCCCATTAATAAATCCGAATTGGTTATTGTATCATACCATATATTAAAATCAAAATTTAGCTTAATCCTACTGCGATCAGCCTGAGATTAATTAGGATCAATTGATCTCACTAAATTGTTAACAGAATTGATCGATCCGATACTTGAGGATCTAAAAGAGGATAAGTGATCTCGCATGGAAATTGATAAAGTAGAAAAAGTGCATTCTATTGGATACCGCCTAAAGGATGCGAAATTTACAGTAAATCGGGATTTTAAATTCAATGTGGCAGGAATAAAAACTGAAGCAATTCAAGGTGACACTAACAACATTCCTCAATGGATAGGAAAGATTCTATCTGATAATAACTTGGGAGTATTAGATTCTCCAGACATGATTACCGAATTAAAACAAGCTCTATCAAAAGAAAAGATGGTTGGAGAATATCAAATATCTACACTTGATCCGCATTTTTACATAAAATTAAGAGAATCGATGAAAGAATTGAATCGCGATGATTTTGATAAAGTTGAAAGTATGATGCTTGAATTATTTAGAATGAGAAGAGGTAAATTAGTAAAGATGGCTGACTCTATCAAACTAAATTCAGATTTATACAATAAACTCACTGTTGAGGAAAATATCTTTTACAAAACTATCTATGATAACAGCAAAGAATTTGAAAAACAAATTACAGGGGGCTTAAATGAGCACCAAACAAGCTAGTACTTTTACCGATTCTGCTTTATCAGATAAAGTAAAAGAATTTCTAACTCGTTTCAAAGATAAAAATGGCAACTACAAGTATGTAGATGCAATCGATGAGATGATGCCAAAGAATGCAAAATACATCATCGTCGATTATAATGACTTAGTAGTAGAACCACAAATTGAGGTAATATTTTCTACAAATCCTGATAGGATATTTGACGCATTTTCTAGAGCAATAAAAGAAGCACTACAAACAAGATTTCCTGATTATGCTGAAAAAATCAAAGATGAAGTTCGTGTAAGATTAATTAATTTCCCACTTGAGCGAAGTCTAAGACAAATCAATGCTGAAACAATTGGACACATTACAAGTGTTTCAGGAATGGTAGTTCGAGCATCAGAAGTAAAGCCTCTTGCAAAAGAACTAGTCTTTGTATGTCCTGATGAGCATACAACTAAAGTAATTCAACTAAAAGGAATGGATGTAAAAATTCCAGTTGTCTGTGATAATCCAAATTGTAAACAGCGTGATTTTGAGTTAAAACCAGAGGCAAGTAAATTTATTGATTTTCAGATTCTTAGATTACAAGAGCTTCCTGAGGACTTGCCTCCAGGACAACTTCCTCATTACATTGATGTCACAATTAGGCAGGATTTAGTAGATAATTCAAGGCCTGGTGATAGAATTATTCTTACAGGTGTAGTGAGAGTAGAACAAGAATCAGTTGCAGGCATTCAAAGAGGTCATAGTGGATTATATCGATTAAGAATTGAGGGAAATAATATTGAATTTTTGAGTGGTCGTGGATCTAAAACTGATAGAAAAATCGGAAGAGAGGAAATTTCACCCGAAGAAGAAAAAATGATCAAATCTCTTAGTCAGAGTTCTGATGTGTATCAAAGACTAATTGATTCATTTGCACCACACATCCAAGGACAATCATTAATCAAAGAAGCAATTTTGTTACTCATTGTAGGTTCCAATCAGAGATTACTTGGTGATGGAAGTAAGATTAGAGGGGACATTAACGTATTTCTAGTTGGAGATCCTGGTACTGCAAAAAGCGAGATGCTAAAATTCTGTGCAAGAATTGCACCAAGAGGTTTGTATACTTCTGGTAGAGGTTCAACTGCTGCAGGACTTACAGCTGCTGTAGTTCGAGATAAAACAGGTATTATGATGTTAGAAGCTGGTGCAGTAGTACTTGGTGATCAAGGTCTTGTAAGTATAGACGAATTTGACAAGATGAAACCTGAAGATAGAAGTGCTTTACACGAAGTTATGGAACAGCAATCAGCAAGTATTGCAAAGGGTGGTATTGTTGCCACGCTAAATGCCCGAACTTCAATTTTAGCTGCAGCAAACCCGATGTATGGAAAATATGATCCATTCAAAAATATTACAGAAAACGTAAACTTGCCAATTCCATTACTTACTAGATTTGATTTGATCTTTGTTGTTAGAGATATTCCAACAAAAGAACGAGATGAAAAGATTGCAAGACACATAATTCAAAGAAACACCACTCAAGGAACAGACAAAAAATCTGTCATTGAAGTTGATTTGCTTACAAAATATCTCTCATATGCAAAACGTGGAATTCCTGAATTGACAAAAGAAGCAGAAGAGAAAATTCTATCCTATTATCTCCAGATGAGAAATGTAGAATCTGAAGAAATGATCACTGTAACTCCAAGACAATTAGAAGGAATTATTCGACTTTCTACTGCAAGAGCAAGATTACTCATGAAAGACAAGGTGGAAGAAGAGGATGCTGAGCGTGCAATATTCTTAATTCAGAGTATGCTTCAAGATGCAGGAGTTGATGTCAATACTGGAAAGGTCGATCTTGGAGTATTGCAAGGAAAGCCAAGAAGTGAAGTATCTAAGATGCAGCTATTCATGGATGTCCTAAAAAGTCTAGAAGGTGACAATAAAGTTCCAGTAGAAGAAAGAACATTTGTCAAAGAACTCGAAAAGAGTGAAAAATTCACAGAAGAGGAAGCAAGAAACTATGTCAGAAGAATGCTCAGAGAAGCATCTATTTATGAATCAAAACCCGGTCACTATAACCGAGTATGAAAATTGAGCAACTAGATCTTCCAAAATCAGCAATTGAATTTTTACAATCACAAGGTTTTGAAAAATTATACCCGCCACAAGATGACAGTGTAAAGTCTGGATTGTTAGATGGCAAAAGTATTCTAGTATCTGCCCCTACTGCGAGTGGAAAGACTTTGATTGCAATGCTTGCAATGATTAGTTATCTTTCAAAAAATGACGGTAAGGTGATTTATCTTAGTCCATTACGTGCATTGGCTGCTGAAAAGTTTTCAGAATTTAAAAAATTAGAAAAAGTATCTTTGGGGGGAAAAATCAAAGTTGGAATATCAACTGGCGATTTTGAAAATATTGAAAAAAATCTAGAGAAAAGTGACGTATTGATATTGACAAATGAAAAGATGGATTCAATTATTAGACATGGTGTAGAGTGGGTTGAAGAAATTGGATTAGTAATTTCAGATGAAGTACATTTGATTGGAGATGAAAGTCGAGGCCCAACACTTGAAATGATTCTAACACAACTAAAACTTTTGAATACAAAACCTCAACTTGTAGGCCTTAGTGCAACAATTACAAATTCTGATGAGATTGCAGATTGGCTTAATTGTAAACTGGTGAAAAATGACTGGCGACCAGTACCTCTCTCTGAAGGAGTATGTGATGGGGGAAAGGTTACTATGAGTGATGGCAAAACCTTTGAAGTTGAGCGCAGTCTACGTGGAACACCTATTGATTTAGGTGTGCAATCAGTACAACAAGGAGGTCAATCACTAGTGTTTGCTGAGACTAGAGCTCGCTCCAAGTCTCTTGCAACAAAAGCTGCAGATGCAATTTTTCAGATTTTAAAAAAAAATGAATTAACCGAATTAGAAAAAACATCGAAAAAAATTCTATCTGAAAATGAACATACGGAACTAGTAAAAACATTGGCACTTCTTGTTAAAAAAGGAGTTGCGTTTCATCATGCAGGACTAAATCAAAAATGCAGAGAGATCATAGAGGCAGAATTTCGTAAAGGAACAATCAAACTACTATCGTCGACTCCGACTTTAGCTGCGGGAGTTAATCTTCCTGCAAGAAGAGTTGTAATTTCAAATATTAATCGATATAATGCAAAGGTTGGAGCAAATAGACCGATTAGTATTCTGGAATACAAACAACTGTGCGGTCGAGCTGGAAGACCTCAGTACGATGATTACGGGGAATCAATAATTGTTGGAAATGGAAATGCTGAAGATCTTATAGAGTACTACATTAACGGAGAACCAGAACCAATAGTTTCAAAGATCACTGATGATAAATCTTTGAGAACTCACATTCTTAGTGTAATAGTAACACATCCTGGAATTAAAAAAGAAGAGATTTTGGAATTCTTTTTGCAAACATTGGGGGGATTGCAATCAAGAAAACCTACCTTAAAATTTGCAATTGATATATCATTGCGTTTTCTTTCTAGTAAGTATCTGATAATCAAAAAAGGAGAACGATATGCAGCTACTGAATTTGGAAAAAAGACATCGATGCTGTACATTGATCCTTTAACTGCAACATACTTTAGAGATGCAATTGAAAATGTATCTAAAGAAAGAAACCATACGTTTGGATTTTTGCATCTGATTTCAAATTGTGATGAATTTTTCCCAAAATTTTCACTGCGGCAAAAAGATTACGAGTCGGCCAGTTTAATGATAGAAAACAATTCTTCAGAACTCCTAGAGCCAATTTCTGAATATGATTGCTCAAGAAGTCTTTTAGCTTTGCAGTCTTGGATTACTGAATCTTCAGAATTATCTCTATCTGATAACCTTGGAATAGAGTCTGGAGACATGCATAGGATGGCTGAAAATGCTAATTGGCTTACATATTGCTTAAGAGAGATTTCAAAACATGTTGAAAGAGCGGATTTGCTTGACGAATTGGCTGACCTACGAACAAGAATTGTATATGGAATAAGAAGGGAATTGCTTGACTTGGTTAGAGTCAAAGGAATTGGAAGGGTCAGAGCTAGAATTCTATACAAACATGGAATAAAGAATTTAGATGATTTGGCAAAGATTCCGGTGAATAAATTGGCAGAGATTGATAAAATTGGTTCAACCATTGCGGATAACATAAAGGCAGAGTTACGAAAGGTTAGATAATTGATTGAATTAATACTTCCAGCAATAGTTTCTTGTATTGTTGCATTTTTTGTCGTGTTTACAATGACTCCTCCTCTGATTAAATTTCTTGAAAAAAGAAATCTTGCAGTCAAGGATATGAATAAAAAAGAAGATGTGATGGTTGCAAGACCTGGTGGGATATCTATAATTGTAGGAATTATTGCATCAGAAATTGTACTTTATGCATTTTTACAATTAAATGAAATTCTAGCAATAACCATTACGACATTTACAGCTTTTCTAATAGGGTATGTTGATGATAGAAAAGTTATGGGTGGTTGGTTTAAACCTGTAGCGCTTGCAATTGCCGCAATTCCAATTATTGTATTTGGTGTGTACGATTCAGATCTTGCTTTTCCCATATTTGGCACGGTTCAAATTCCAGCATTATATCTTGGTTTGATAATTTTTATGATTCCAATTACTGGAAACACAATTAATTCCATTGATGTTCTAAATGGTGTTGCTAGTGGCTTTATGGTTATTGCAAGTTTTTCATTATCTGTATGTTTGTTTATGGTGCAAAATTATGAGATTGCAATTGTTAGTTTGCCATTAGGATTTGTTTCCTTGGCATTTTACAAATACCATAAAATCCCAAGTAAAATTTTTCCTGGAGATTCTGGTGCATTAACTCTAGGTGCAATGTATGGTGCAATTGCAATTGTAGGTGGTGTTGAAATTATTGCTGCTGTAGCATTGTTACCTGCGGTTATCAACTCCTTTTTGTTTCTCTCAAGCGTAAAACGAATAGTAGAACACAGGCAAGTCAAGGGAACGCCTGTAGAGCACACTGATGATTTTAAACTCAAAGCAACTGATGACAAAACTGCTCCTGTAACTTTGGTGAGGTTGATTCTTGCTGGAGGTCCACTTACTGAAAAACAGGTTGGATTTGCAATCTTCAAACTTGCAATATTTTCAGGAATCTTGGCAATAATTACGGCATTTTTGATGGGAGTATATCCATGAAATCTGGTCTATATGGATTCTTGTTTGCTATGTGGATTTTGATCCTACTTGGTGGCGGAATTCTTGTTACAATTTTAGGACCAATATCGATTTCTGGATTTGGTCAATTTGATATGTTTATTTCATCCATCATTAAAGCTATAATTGCGATTATTCTTGTTGTGATTTGGGTTTTAATTTTATCAAAATTGAAAAACTGGATCTTTAGAAAAGAGATTAAATCTTAACTTTCTTTCCATTCTCTTTGTTTCTTGTCGTATTCTTCTCTACTGTATCTTATGGTGGCAGGAGAACCAATTACCACAGAATTTTCAGGAACATCTCTTGTTACTACAGCACCCATTGCAACAACACTGTTTTTTCCTACAGTAACACCTGCTTTGATTACTGCACGTGCACCTATTATTACATTATCTTCAATGGTAACTCCTATCATTTTGTCACACATTGGATAAGGATCATTTGTAAGAGCAGCTGCTGGACCGATGAAAACATTCTTTCCAATTCTGGATAAAGGTGGAATGTATGCTTGCCCTTCTATTTTTGTATTCTCGCCAATCTTTACATCATAATCAATATGTGCAAGAGAACCTATCTTGACATTATCTCCAATCTCCACATTGTCTCCTACATATGAAAAATGCCAAATCTGAACATTCTGACCAATTTTTGCTTTATCAGAAATAAAATTTGTAACCATTATCTCACAAATGCCATGGGTTTCCCTGTGTAATAATTTTTTCAGGTAATTCCTCTTTGTAATTTCTTAGAAAACCCATCTCTTGTTTTTTGTCTCTTAATTCATCAGGGAGCATTATTGGAATTCCTTCTATAATTGGATAGAATCTTGAACACTTTTCACAAAATAGCGCACCTTCTGAAATTACGTTATCTTTTTCTTTAATTTCAAATAATTCTAAAGGATGATTTTTATCAATTGGACATGCCAAGATGTCCATCATTGTTTTATTCATTTTAAATCCAGATAAATTGGAATTCCCTTTAAACTAGATAAGAGTGCCGCTTCTGCTATTTTTGTCACATTTACTGCCTCTTGTGATTTGACAATATGCTCATTTTTGCCCTCAATTGCTCCAATGAAACTCTTAATTTCTAATAATAATGGCTCTTGCTTCTCATTTTGAACAATCTCGTTTTCGTCATCTTTTTCCACAGTTATTTCTTGAGTGATAAAATCTGATGAAATAATTGCATCTGTACACACCGCATTAAATTTTCTAACTTTTTTTGGTGTAATCCAATTTGATGAAATAATTGCAACCTTGTCATCTTTGTATCCTAGCATGATGCTTGCAAAATCTTCATGCTCATGTCTTATTTTGCCTGCTCTTGCAAATACTACATGAGGCATGTCATCAAACAACCAATTAGCAGTATCAATATCATGAACCGACGTATCGTAAATTATTCCTACATCTTTGATATGAAGAGGCATTCTATTTTCACGGTGAAATTCTAACATTACCAAATCGCCAAATTTCTTTTCTTTAACAAATTTTTTCACAACATCTACTGCAGGATTAAATCTCTCAATATACCCACATGTTAGAATCACTTTATTTTTTTCTGCAAGTTTAGCTAATATTTCACCGTCTTCAGATTTGTAAGTCATTGGTTTTTCCACAAACACGTGTTTTTTTGCCTCTAACAATTTTTTTGCAATTTCGGTATGAGTTGATGTGGGAGTTACAACAAATGCTGCGTCAAATTCTTCAGAATTTAGCAACCTATCTAATGATTCATAATATTTTACAGAATATTTTTCTCCATACTCTTTGCTTTTTTGAGGATCGGCATCACATATTGCCGAAAGTACTCCTAATTGAGATAAAATTCTTGTATGGTTTTTACCCCATCCACCAGTTCCAATTTGAACAATTTTCATCTAATACACTTCCGTCAACCAGTGAGAATAATCTGCATTTTTGTTCATTACTATGTCTGTGTACTCTTGCATCATTTTCTTTGTGATGTCCCCTGGTTTACCATTGCCAATCTTTTTTGAATCCATTGATATGATTGATGTAATTTCAGCTGCTGTACCTGTAAGAAAAATCTCCTCTGAAATAATTAACTCACTTCTTGTAATGTCTCTTTCTACAACATCTATATCCAAATCTTTTGCAATTTTTATTATTGCATCTCGAGTAATTCCTTCAAGTGCAGATGATGACAATGTTGGCGTTGCCAATTGGCCTTCTCTCACAATAAAGATATTTTCTCCTGGTGCTTCACTTACATTTCCATTATGATCAAGCAAAATTGCCTCATCAAAACCATTTCTCTTTGCTTCTTGTGTCGCTATGATTGAATTGAGATAATTTCCCCCCATTTTTGCTTGTGGCGGTGTAGAATTATCTGAGAACTTTCTCCAAGATACGACTCCTCCTGTAATTCCATTTTTGTTAAATAAATCTCCAAAAGGAAATGTAAAAATTGCAACATTTGTTGGCGCCTTTTCAGTTACATGCAGATTTATTCCATAATCTCCTACAAAATAAAATGGTCTAATGTAACATGATTTTTTTATCTTGTTTTTTCTACAGATTCCTATGATGGCATCTGTGATTTCTTTGTCTGAAAAATTAAGTGAAATGTTGTAGAATTGTCCTGATCTTCTAAATCGTTTAACATGCTCATCCAGTCTAAAGATGTAAAGATTTTTTCCATTCCAATATGCCCTGATTCCTTCAAAGATTGATGTTCCATAATGAATTGCATGTGTGGTGATTGGAACTTGCGCTTTTTCTGTAAGGACATACTTTCCATCAAACCAGACATATTTTGAAAGTGGAAGTTTCATAAAAAAATTTTACTAGATGCGTATTAATCTATTTTCAATTCATTTCAAGTCTGGTACTGTTACGTTAACGGTTGAACCTGAATGAATTTTACTAATATTCAACCTTGGAGACAAAAATATCTTTTTGATAACTAAACGATTAGGAATTAACAACATTTACGCTCAAACGAGCGGTCCGTGCAAATGGGGAACCATCTATTGGGGATATTCCATGTGCAGTTACCCGAATTGTGTGACTTCCTTCAGTATCAGCAAGTATTTCCCCATGATGCTCGCCTGACTCTTTCTCGTTGGTAGTTATTGGAAAAATCTTGCGTGGAAGTGATACTTGTGGGGCTTTTAATTCATCATCCTCATCATTGGCAACCGAAACTAGTGGTGACTCTACTGTGGCATTAATTTTTACGCCATCAATTGCATTACCATTGTTATGAACTTTTGCAATAAATGGTATTGATTCACCAGTCTTTAAGTTAGAAGAAGTAATTCTTAAATTCATTGAGGTTGCGTTTGGCTCAATTGCAGCTACCGTGGTATCAAGTGTGCCCGTGCCTCCTGTCCATGAACCAATTGTCCAGCTTCCAGCTTTTGGATTATTCACTGTAAGAACTACAAAGCCCTTTCCAGGTGCGACAGTTGTGGGAGTGACGGTGCTTCCATCAGGATCTTTCAATGATACATTGATTTGATTTGTTTTTGGAGTATCAGAAGTATAAGCTACTGATTGATTGGTCCAATTAACTGCAAACTTTGCATGAGTATTGCCCGATGATATTGTTGTAGGATATGTTTTGAAATTCATTTGTGGTATTGATTCTTTATTATTTATTGTAAGATTGCCAAGAGATGAGCTCTGTGCAATATCGTTATAGATTTCAGCTAGATCCCATGCATCAGCTGAATAATGATATTTTCCTTTTGTTGAAGTTGCAATGGTTTGTAGTACCGCTGATGTTTTTGTACCAACCATAAGACCAATTGTGTAAATAGGCACAGTGGTTTCACTAACAGGAATTGGATTTCCACCTACATTCCAATAGCCATCAGATAACAAAACCATTCCAGAGTTAGTAGGTGATGAAGGAAACATCCCAAATGCTTTGGTAATTGCATCTTTTATGTTGGTCATATTAAGTGACTTGGTTCCCATAATTGCCGAGACTGCGGCATTTTGAATCGGTAAACCTGTAATCTGTACCAAGTTTGATGCGGCATTAGTTGGATAAATTATTGTTGCATTGTCTGAAAATTTTACGACACCCACATAATCATCAGTATGCATAAGATTCACAAATGTAGATGCATCAGTTTGTGCATTAGCTAATTTGCTACCTGCCATGCTACCTGATACATCAAGTATGAGGGCGACAGAAACTGAAGTCATGTACGTTTGTGATAATAAGTGATATTAAAACATAAACAGACAGATCGGTTATGAAATAATTACATTATTTTACTAAGTTATTATGAAAATTATCGTAAACTACCATGTGATTATAAGAAAATCATCAAATTAATATTAAAAATAATTGATCGATCTTAAGACATTAATAATAAATATTTTAATAAAAGTATTCACATATTCATATGTGATGAATAAAACATCCATTGTATCGATAAGCGATATTCACATTGGCAATAACAGCATTGCATGTTGGTATAACAAAGGATATCATGAACCTTATTTGAATAGAGTTTTAGAATACGTAATATCACAAAAAGACAATCTCAAAGAGTTTATAATTTTAGGGGATCTGTTTGATTTTTGGACATATCCTCCAGATGTTCAGCCACCAACTGTTGAGGACATCATAAAGGCAAATCCCGGCATATTTGCAAACAAAGGAACCCTTGACACAGTTGTATCTGCACTAGATGGAAATGTTTCCTATGTTGTCGGAAATCATGACATTAGTATTACACAAGCAGATTTAGATAAAATTCCACTTTCTGGTGGTTATAAAATTACAAAACAGACCGATGAGTATACAGTTGGCAACTGTCTTTTTACACACGGGCATTTGTTTACAATATTTAATGCCCCTGATCCTGTAAACCCTATTCCACTTGGACATTTTGTAACCCGTCTTATTGCATACTATGTACAACAACAGGGAACTCCTGCGTGGCAGATAACGGGATTCGGTGCTCCTGCAGAGAGGCAGATACTGCTGGATAAGGCGTTTTTACCAGCATTGAAATTTATTGTAAAAATGTATGCTATGCAAAAATTTGACGCATCAACTATTAGTGACTTTGTCGACATTTGGGTACAAGTATCCAAATTTCCAACAACAGGCGTCTTTAAAATGGCAGACGGAAGTACAAAAACTATTGATGATGTAAAGTCCGACTATGCAAATCTGTTTACAACATGGGTTAACAAGTATGGTGTTGAATACGTTCAAAAATCAATCTATACTGACGGCATGGCAAGAAGCATGTCTTGGTTTACTCAACAAGCGGCACTGAAAAATAATGCCGATCTCACTATTACCGGACATACACATTGGCCTACATCAGGAGTAAAGGCATTGGCAGACGATGTCAATTGTGGATTTGAGTGTTTTGCAGAACCAGACTCAACCACCTCAAGATATTCATTTGCTGAAGTCACTAATGTAGATACTACTCCAACACCGACTATTTATGACGTAACAAAAGGTCCTCATGGTGGTTATCTTTGTAACGAGGCTTCAGGTATCCCACAAGGCGATATTGTATTTATTCTTCCAAAGCTTCCTACTCCTATGGACTATTCATGCTTTGTTAGAATAGTTAATAATTCTTCAAACACACTAACTCTTACTAAATCCACAAATCCAAACGGTAAATGGGTTCTAAAACCAAGTGCTTCAATAGCACCAAATTCACGTTCAGGATTTTGGTTACAAGATTCACTTGGAATACATGGTGCTGATGGTAGTGTGACATATTCAAATAATGGCAGTAACATCGTCTTGAACTTTGATTGCCCTACTGGACTTTTTAGCAATAAAGTTTCTGTCACTGGTTCAAATGTTTCTTACAGAGCCAAAATAGGAAATGGTCCTTGGAAGAATAACTCAGTCGATCCTAAGGGCCATCCACTAAGTGTAGAGTTTACTGTAAGTTAGCAAAACAGATGCTTTGGCCTTTTTCTATAATGTGGTTTTTACTTATCTCCGCTAATTTTACAGGAATTGTAATTGATTGAGATGTGCTTATTTCATTCTCAAAGATTGTATCTGACAAAACAGTGCTGTTACCTCTTAAGGTTGAATATTAGTAAAATTCATTCAGGACTAACCGTTAACGTAACAGTGTCTCAAGTCTCTTAACCTTAAGTAATGGAAAAAGTACTATGAATTATTCCTTGACCATCCTTCTTTAGGAAATTTCATTCCTGCTACTCTGGTAGTCATATCTTCTGAATTTGCAAATTTTTCAACTGTTTTCCAATCTTCTTTAATTATCTTGGCAATACTTTCTGGTACATGTTCTTTCCATGCAGATTCTTTTCCAAGAGCTGCATCGTACAATTTTTCTTTGACAGATGCTGCAGAAAGTACTTTTCTCTGCCCTACTTTGGGTTTCAATCTGTATATTTTCAGCATATATCCTTCTGCTCTGTCACCTGTGTATGAAAAAAAATCGCCCTTCACTCCTCTGAGAATCTGTTTTCTTAATTGCCATGATTTTGGAGCCAACAATGGTGGCATGTATTTCTTAAATGGGGCAAAAAAAGCGTAATCATCAGTAATTTGAATTGAATCTCCAAAAACTGACCAAAGCATTTTCTTTCTAGTTTCAAAATTAAATGGAAAACTCTTGCTATTGATTTCTTTTTCACCGTCTTTGAAAACTACTGGCATGACTTTGACAACATCTGCTTCTTTTTTTAGGTCCGAAATTATTTCAACATGTGCATTAGTTACGGGATTTAGATGTGCAAGATATAGTGCGGTAATCAATTGGTTTTACTAGATGAATCTTGTATTTCAATGATTGATTTTTAGACTTATTTTTTGAAAAATCATCCGTATGATTCGTATTTTACTTCAAAGCTTCCATCTTCACGTTTGTCGTGTTCTGTGACAAAGCCTTTTGGTTTTAAAAAGTCCATTACCCCGTCAATTGTTCCTTGCCAACCACAAACATAAAACATTGTATTTTCTTTTGTAATTGCATCTCCGATTAATTCTTCCAGTGGTGATCTTCCGTTATCCCTAGGTCTCAAAAATGTTTCAACCCTTCCAACTTGACCTGCCCATGATCTGTTAAACCATTCTTGAGGTCTACTGATGGCTGCTCTGTATTTGAAATTCCATTCATCCTTGCCTTTTGCAATACTCTCATTTTCAAGATTAGTTAGCAAATCTTTGTAACTTAATTCATCGACATAACTTGCACCGTGCAAAACTATGATTTCCCGTTTATCTCCTATATCATGAAGATGTTGCGCATAGCTAACAAATGGTGCAAGTCCTGTACCGCCACCAATACAAATAATTCTTCTGTTGTCTTTTTCCCCATTTGGAAGTTCTTCATTAATTAACAACGCTCTACCTGTAGGTTTTAACCAGAGAATCTCATCTCCTTCTTTTGCATTAAATATTTGAGTAGTTAGTCTACCTGGAAGTGGTTTTCTAACCCATCTAATTACAAGCTCAATGTAATCTCTATTTTCTGGATGAGATGCAATTGAATATGCACGTCTGACGATTTTACCTCCTTCTGCAGGATTTGGTAATCCTAATGTGATAAATTGACCAGCTTGATAATCTGGAACTGGTCCATCTTTTGGAACTAATCTAATTATTACAAGATCTTCTTTTAGTAATTGCACATAAGTGACAGTTGCTTTGTTATCTACTACCATAACGATTGAACCATCATTCTCGAGGTTAAATATATTGTGTTAATTTCACAGGCAGATTTCAACAAAACCGCTAAACGTTAATAACCAATTTGAAAAATCTTATTCAATCAGATTTCTGATTATTGGGCCGGTCGTCTAGTCTGGTAGGATAGGTGCATGGCATGCATCGGATCAAGGGTTCAAATCCCTTCCGGTCCACTATTTTAATTTCAAAAGTAATTTTTCCATTTCTGAATCTTTCTGTTTATTAATTTCATTTTTTTTCTCTTCGGGAACTGAAATTTTTAGAACAATAATTGCATGAAGAGCACTTTTTCTCACTTCTAAATTTGAATCTAAAAGAGACTCTAAGAAAATTTCTTCTATCTCTTTTGCCTTAAGATGCCCTAATGCACCTATCGCACATGATCTAACCATGGAGTGCTCATCTTTAGCAAGTTTGATTATTTCTGGGATTGCATCCGTTTCATTTCTATTTGCTAATGCCAGGGATGCAAAACCTCTGATATTTTTGCTAGTAGATTTCAAACTTTTAATTAAAAAATTAGAAATATCATTCTCATTTAATACAAGTGAGCTGAACGCCTCTCCTCGTACTTGAATATCATCATCGTCTAACTTTGAAATTATTTTTTCTAAAATTATTGGATTGTCTGTTTTATCTAGCGTTTCTAAAATTTTGATTTTCTCCTGACTGTTTCCTGATTCTAAAACTTTTGAAATGTTTTCCAAGTTCGCAAGAAATCCTCTTTTCTGGTTAATATTAGTTAAAATTTTTCAAGATTTTTTCAACAAATTCAAAAAAACCCTTTTAGCTTTAAATTATCCTTAAATAGCAAGTTTTCTATGTCAAACGAAGCCAGAGACACCATATTCATTGGTAAGAAACCATTGATGGCATATGTCACATCAACGCTAATTCAACTGGCAAACTTACCGGCCGTCAACATCAAAGCTAGAGGACTAAGCATAGGTCGTGCTGTAGATGTAGCTCAAATCATTGCAAGAAAAACAGAAAATGCAGGCTACTCTATTGGAGAAATTAAAATTGGCTCAGAATCACTAGAGTCACAAGACGGTAGAACCAGAAACGTTTCAACAATAGAAATTGAAGTAAAGAGAAATACAGCATAACTGTATGCTTTACTTGAAATTTTTTCTTTTATTCTATCTTTGAAAATCCGTACTTCTTTTCCATCTTTCTAAACTTTGGAAGCTCCACTAGATCATTAAACTGATCAAAATTGACAACCTTTTGTTTAAATTTTGCAGTGGTTCCAGTTTTCTTTAACTCTTGTAAAATATTCATTGTAGCAAATGTATTTGCAAATAGTACAGATAGTGGATATAATATTATTTTAAATCCCATTTTGTTTAATGCTTGAGCGGAACTAAGTGGTGTTGCTCCTCCCTCAATCATATTTGCAACAAGAGGTGCATTAATTGCCTTCCCAATTTTTCTCATTTCATTTAATGATCTTGGTGCTTCAATAAACACAGCATCAGCTCCTGTTTTTTTATTTTGTAGTCCTCGCTCAATTGCTGCATCCAATCCCTCTGTTGCTCTTGCATCTGTTCTGGCAACAATGAAAAAGTCTTTACTTTCTCTAGCATCAATTGCAGCACCCAATTTTTCTGTGTATTCCTCTTGTGCTACTACTTCTTTTCCTTGCATATGTCCGCATCTCTTAGGCCATCTTTGATCTTCTAGAAACATTCCTGATGCTCCTGCAGTCTCTAATTCTTTTACTAGCTTCCAAACACTTAGTGCATTTCCATAACCTGTATCTGAATCAACAATTACCGGAACTGAAACTGCTCTGCAAATTCTTCTTGCGTTATCCACTGTTTCAGCTGCACCAATAAATCCATAATCTGGCATTCCAAATAGAGTTGCAGATGTACCATAACCTGTTTGGAACATAGCATCAAATCCAACCTTCTCTGCAATCTTTGCACCAATTGCATCATAAACTCCTGGAATAACAATGGGTTTATTCGATTTTAACATATTACGTAAATTTTTCATGAATCTATTCATTTTCTGAATTATTTATGATTTTAAAAGTAATGTCACTTTGAAATATCAACATCTCTGGTTTCTGGATTAATTTTTGCACCAATTAAAATAATTACTGAACCAATTATTACATTAATTCCAAGTAAAACTGGAATTAATTCTGCACCTTTTGATATCATTGTTACTACAATTAATGGCGCCCAAGATCCAAAAATTAGTCCTCCGTTATAGATAAAACCACTTGCGCTGTTTCTAACTTCTGTTGGAAATCTCTCAGACAAAAATGCCGGAATTGGACCAAATCCTGTAGTTGCAACAGCAATCAAAACCACAGTATATGCAATTCTTTCAAATGTTGATTCAGCATAATACAATCCATAAAATGTTGGAATTGCCAATGCAATTGCGGCCATGGCAAAATACCCAATTGCTTTTCTCCTGCCGATTCTTTGGCTAAGATAACCTGTAAAAATTTGACCAAACAATGATGTAGTTGTTCCAACAATCATTAACAACGATACTTCAGTTTTTTCAATTTCTACATAATTTTGAAGAAATGTTGGGTAAAACCCAATTGATGTATAATATGCATACATGAGTCCTGTCATTAAAATCAAGGAAAAGATGAATCGCTTTCTTCCGTCTTTACTAGAAAGTAATTTCTTTAGAGGTGATCTTTCTGTTTTCTTCTGTTTTTGTTTTGCAAGCCATACTTGTGATTCATTCATTCTAAATCGAACAAATAATGCAACAAGTCCAGGAATGATTCCTGTAAAGAACATTATTCTCCATCCAATTTCAACAAATTGCTCTTCTGGAAATAATGAAACTGCTCCAAAAAATACTACTGATGCAATTACAAAACCAAAATTAAAACCACTTTGTAAAAATCCAGAAAGAATTCCCCTCTTTTCTTTTGGTACTGTTTCCATTGTAATGACTGCACCACTTCCCCATTCTCCTCCCGCAAAAAATCCCTGTGTTAATCGTAATCCAATTAGTAAAATTGGTGCCATAAATCCAATCATTTGCCAAGTTGGTAGTAATCCTGTTGCAAATGTGGCACCAGAAAATCCCATGATTGTAATGATCATTGCTTTTTTCCTTCCATGTTTATCTCCAAAGTTTCCAAAAAAAGCTCCTCCAAATGGTCTCATGATTAGTGTAATGATATATGCTGCAAATGTTGCTAAAAGAGAAAATGTTGGATCTTCAGCAGGAAAAAATAATATGCTAATTAATGGAATTACAAGTAACATCAAAACTAAATCATAACCATCAAGTGACCATCCTAACCATGAACCAAAAATTATAGACTTTTGTTCTCTAGTAAGTGATGTCATATGTTTTCTAAAAAGTAGATTAATTTTTACTTTTCAAAATCATCATTCAATTTTAATCTCTTTTCCTTTCTTCTTTGAACTTTTTTCATTCATTTTCTTTAGTTCATCTTGAAGGAATTTTCTATACTTTTGAGTTTCATCATCTGTCATATTTGCTAAATTGGAACTAAGAATAGATCCCATTGTGGAGATCTTCTCTAACAAATCTAAGGCAACAAATCTTCCTACATTCCCTAATCTGAAAAGAACCTCTAACTGTTTTTTTACAATGTCGTTGATCTTATCTACATCTTCAGCAGTGTCTATTCCTTTTTTTGTCAGTTTGTATCTGCCGTCTTTTGTTTCTTCAATCAGTCCTTCATCTAGTAATCTACCAAGTAGAGGATAGACTAATCCTGGAGATGGTTTCCAAATCCCATTACTTTGTTCTACTGCATAATCTATGATCTCCTTACCAGTACGCTCTTTCTTTTTCAATAGTTCTAAAATGAAATATCTGGAAAATCCTCTTGGGATTGAACTTCCTACTCTTTGAAACCATTCAGAAATCATCACTAGTGATATCACTAGTGATATATTTTAATTTTTTGTGTTGTGCCTGACAATTACTACATATTTAACCCAGATCAAGAAAGTCTGTCTAAAAATGGTTGATTCCTTAGAATTTGATTTGATTATTTGTGGTTCTGGCCTTGCAGGATTGAGAGCTGCCATATCTGCGGCCAAAAAGGGACCTCATCTCAAAATTGGCGTTGTTTCAAAAGTGCAAGTAATGCGTTCTCATTCTGTCTCTGCAGAAGGAGGAACCGCAGCAGTTCTTTTTGAGGATGAAGGCGATACTATTGAATCACATGTTTATGATACTGTTAAAGGAAGTGATTTTCTTGCAGATCAAGATGTTGCTGAAAGACTTTGTGTTGAAATGCCACAGCAAGTTCATCAATTAGATCATTGGGGAATGCCCTGGTCTAGAAGACCCGATGGAAGAATTGATCAACGAAACTTTGGTGGCTATAGTTTTCCCAGAGCAACGTATGCATCTGATAAAGTTGGTTTCTTTGAAATGCAAACTTTGTATGATACATGTCAAAAATTTGAAAATATTGAGTATCTCAATGAATGGTTTGTAACATCAATTATACACGATGGAAAAAAATTCATGGGAGTTACTGCAATTGAATTATCTTCAGGAACATTTTACACAATTAAAGGAAAAGCCCTCATCATTGCAACTGGTGGAGCTGGGCGATTGTATAGTTTCTCAACTTATGCCCTTTCTTCAACTCCTGATGGTTTGGATATGGGATTGCGTGCTGGTATGGCACTCAAAGATATGGAATTTGTACAATTTCATCCAACAGGAATTATGCCGTCTGGAATTTTGATTACAGAAGGTGCAAGGGGAGAAGGTGGTTATCTTTTAAACAACAAAGGCGAACGATTTATGAAAATTTACGCTGCCGGTAAAATGGAATTGGCACCTCGTGATATTGTATCAAGATCAATTATGACAGAAATTCAAGAAGGACGTGGATTCAAACATGAAACAGGTGTTGATTGTATGAAACTTGATTTGAGACATATTGGTGATGAGAAAATTAAAGAAAAATTAGGAGGAATTAGAGAGATATCCATAAAGTTTTCTGGTGTTGATCCTGCTAAAGATTTACTTGACATTAGACCTGTATGTCATTATATGATGGGAGGCATTCATACTGATATTGATGGTGCAACAGAAATTCAGGGAGTTTGGGCTGCCGGAGAGGCTGCATGTAACAGTGTTCATGGCTCAAATAGATTAGGCGCAAACTCTACATCTGAATGCATTGTTTGGGGAAAAATTACTGGTGAATTGGCTGCAGAATATGCGATGAATAATACTGGATCAAATCCTTGGCCACATCATTTAGTTGCTGCAGAAGAAAAGAGAATCTATGATGGAATTTTTAGAGGAAACGGTGATGTTAATCCATATGAAATTAGACAGGAACTCACTGATACCATGAATGAAAAAGCATATGTCTATAGAAATGAAACTGATCTTGTTGCAGGCCTTAAAAAAATTCGTGAACTAAAAACACAAACTTGGAAACATGTTGATGATAAAGCAAAAGAGTACAATACTAACTTTTCAAATGTAATGGAACTTGATTCTATGTTTAGAGTAGCCGAGATTGTTTTGCTTGGTGCAATTAATAGAAAAGAATCTCGTGGAGCACATGCAAGAACTGATTATACTAAACGTGATGATGCAAACTTTTTACATCATACTCTTGCATACTATGATCCAAATGAACCAATTATGAAAACACATCCTGTGACAATTACAAAATATCAGCCAGTTGAGAGGAAATATTAGATGACTCAAGACGAACACAAAGAAGGAATCAAAGGAATGGCCAATCCAAGCCGTTACGGAATTGAAAGGGTAGCTTATTGGTTAATGCGATTAAGTGGATTGGGACTTTTAGCATATTTTGTAGCTCACATTTATGAAACAAGTACCATTTTGAGAGGACAAGTAGGATGGGATGAATTTCTAGAATTAACTCAAACTACTGAAGGGCATCTTTTCTTGGCAATTGTAATTGCGATGTGTGTATTTCATACTGTTAACGGAATTAGAGTTATGTTAGGACATGGAGGAGTCGGTGTAGGAAAACCTGCAAGACCTGATTACCCATATGATCCAGCATCACAAAACTACAGACACAAAATAGGCATCTATTCTGCAATAGTTCTTGCCGCAATTGCTATGATGTATGGATTAGCGGTAATGTTTGGTGAATAAAATGAAAGAAAGCACAATTATGAAAATTCATTATGGAACTGCTCTGGCAGCAGTAGCTTTGGTTGCAGTCCATGTCTTAATGCGTCTTACGATGGGATTCGCAGAGTCTTTAGAGTATGAATCCGTTCTTGCAAATTACAAATTCATTCCATATGCTGCAATGTTGGAATTAATATTGATCCTACTTTCTATTCATGGATTTAATGGATTGCGAGTTATTTTGTTAGAATTAAAACAAGGACGAGTTTATGAAAAAGCTGTTTCATATGGATGTCTTGCAGCAATGTTTGGTTTAATAGCATATGGTTCAAGAACAATTATTATGACTAACATGGGGATGGTATAGAGATGGCACAAGTGTCTCACATTGCAGATGAACAAGCATCCACACCAGTATCTTCATCAAAATCAATTACACTTCGAATTGCAAGATACAATCCAGAACACGATGATTCAAGTCAATTCATGGAATTTACAATTCCGTATGAACGATGGACAACTGTTTTGGAGGCAATTCTTGAGGTCAAAAAACATTTTGATCATTCAGTAGCAGTACGTTATTCATGTAGACAAGCCACATGTGGTTCATGTGGAATGATGATTAATGGAAAACCTCGATTGGCATGTTTTACAAAAATTAGTGAATTAAAATCCGATGTTGTTACAGTTGAACCTATGAATAATTTTCCAATTATTAGAGATCTTGCAGTAAAGTTTGAAAGATTATTTGACACTCATCACAAAATCAAACCATATCTTATCCGAGATGACGCTGAACTAGAATCTGACGAAAAAGAATTTTTGCAATCTCCTGAAGAAGTAGAACAATACATACAATTTGCAAATTGTATCAAATGTGGGCTGTGTAATTCCGCATGTCCTACCATGGCAACTGATTCTTCTTTTGTTGGACCCCAAGCATTAGCTCAAGCATATCGATATGTTGCTGATAGCAGAGATAAAGGAAAAGATTCCAGGCTGAAAATTATTGATGAATCTCATGGAATCTGGAGATGTCACTTTGCGGGCTCTTGTAGTCAAGTATGTCCAAAAGGTGTTGATCCAGCAATGGGTATTCAGTTACTTAGAGGATACTTGCTAGGTTTTAGAGGTTAACCCGACTTCTTTGGGTTTGGACTGTTATTTACTTGATTGTTAATCTGTTCTGCCATAAAGTGATTTGATACATTTACTTTAACATCATCAACTCCATCTACTTTCAAGAGATTATCATGAACATCCTGACAAATCTTAAAACCAAATACTGCAGGACAGAATGGACTGGTGAGATGCAAATCAACTTTGACGTTATTGTTATTGATATCAACTTCGTCAATCAATTCTAATTCTACAATTGAAGTGTTAATTTCTGGATCTACAATCTTTGATAACTCATCGAAGATTTTCACTCTAAGCTGTTTGATATCTTGACTCATGTCGGCAAAAGCGTCGATGCTATATATAACCATTCTAGAACCTTAGATAATGTATCGTTCACGTCTTGGTACTGATTTGAGTGATATCACTTTAGATTATGTTTCATCAATTAATGATGATTCTGAAATTGCATATTATGACATCATTGGAAGTCAAGCTCATACTTTGATGTTATACCAAAATAGCATCATAACAAAAAATGATGCAAAAAAGATCTTATCAACATTAGATATTTTGAAAAATGAAAAATTTGATACATCTTCTGGAGCAGAAGACATTCATGAACTAATTGAATCACTAGTAATCAAAAAGGTTGGCATGGCAAGTGGTGGAAAGATGCATACTGCTAGGTCTCGAAACGATCAAGTTGCTTTAGATATTAGAATGAAAATTAGAGATGATATTAACATCATTTGTAATTGTCTTTTAGATACTATTGAAGCCCTAGTTTCCGTAGCCAAAAATCATCAAAAAACAATCATGCCACTTTACACTCATCTTCAACAAGCCCAAGCTGGTTTGTTTTCTCATTACCTTTTAGCTTATGCAGATGTATTGTCCAGAGACTTTCAGAGACTCTATGGAACATTTGAAAGAGTAAATCAAAGTCCACTTGGTGCTGGACCTGTTGGTGGAACACGTATTCCAATTGACAGACAAAGCACTGCAAAAATGTTAGGCTTTGATGGAGTTGTTGAAAATTCAATTGACGCAACAAGTACGCGTGATTTTGTTGCAGAATATGTTGCCATGATTTCAATTTTGATGACCAATCTAAGTAAGATATCTGAAGATTTTGTAATATGGTCAACGTCTGAATTTTCTTTTATTGAACTAGCCGATGAATTTACATCTCCTTCAAGTGTAATGCCTCAAAAGAAAAATCCAGATATTTTAGAATTAACACGTGGTAAAACATCTGAAATAATTGGAAACCTTACTGCAATCCTTACAACCATCAAAGGATTGGCAACTGGTTATGGACGTGATTTGCAACAGATTAAATCTTCTATCTGGGAAACATCGAAAATTTCAATCAGTGCATTATTGATTTTAAAATCCATACTTCTTACTTTGAAAGTAAATGAAAAACAAATGAAAAAAGTCACTAAATCAAGTAATCTCATTGCACTTGATATTGCTGAAAAATTAGTTCAGGAAGGAATTCCTTTTAGAGTGACTCATAAAATTTCAGGAGTTTTAGTGCAATTAGCTTATCAATCAAAAAAACCTATTTCAAAACTAAGTCTGGAACAAATAAAAAAATCTGTATCTGATACCAAAGTCGATCCAAAAATTGTATCTAAAATCATTTCTACTACTACTGTTGTTTCTTCCCTCAAAGACAGAAAATCATTTGGCTCTTCAGGCTATGATGAACAAAAAAGAATGATTTCTGATAGGATTCAAAAAATTAATCAATATAGAATAGATGTCACTAAAAGAGAAAATAAAATTAGTTCTTCTGTTGAATCATTGACAAAACAAATAGATGAAATTATAAAATAAATAAAAGAAAAATAGTGGATCTAAGGGACCTGTATCTTTCTTGGTTCAATTTTGACCCAATTTGTAACTAGATATTTATCCACTAGTTGTTGCTTGTGGTTCTGGTTTTTTTGATTTCTAGAACCATTTCGACAATAACAATTATGATGATCGGCAATAACAAAACAAGTAAAAATCCTATATCTGTGATTTGATTTCCTTTATCTAATAGATCAATCATAAAAATTGAATATCCCAACTCAATTATTATCATGTATATTGCTGTTGATGCTATTTTGTGTATTGTAGATCTGCCATCGGTTGTAATGGATTTGGATAACGAAATTATTTTTATTTTGTCTTCAACTTTTTTTGCATGTTCTGCAGAATCTATTAGCAAATTGGTATATAGCCTATCTAAAAGAAATATTGGTACCGTGTATATTGAACCAATTACCATGATCAAAGATAAAAATTGAATATTCGATCCAAGAATTGATGGTGAATCTTGGATAAATCCTGCAGATGTGACAATTGCTATTACCTGAATAATTGGACCTATGGGTAATCCCTTAGTTCTGATATCTAAAATAATATCATCTAAATGATGAATTTTCGTCATTGTCATTTTCCAATCTTCTAAAAGATAGTTTTTCGTATCATCACACATGAGATGTTATTATATGATATTCCTACATTAAAACAGTTTTCTTATAAATAATATGATATGTGCCTTGGAAAAACTAGCAAGTGGACATTTATTCTAGTCTAAAACTATGTTCATTAGTATTGAATCAGCAAGAACAAACTATCAAAATTTTCTTGGCTAATCCGTTGGGATTTTCTGAAGCAGGGAGATTCTTTCTAAAAGAAAAATTTATTCCTCAAATTCAAAATGACAAAATTCGAATTATAAATCCATGGAGAAACTTTGATTCAGATGAAAAAAAAATTCAAGAAATACTGAAAAAAGATGCTAACGAACAGGATCATGAATTAAACGAGTTTAATGAGTTTTTGGGAGATAGAAATGAATCTGATTTACGCAGTTCTGATATGGTTATCGCAATATTGGATGGTGTAGATGTTGATAGTGGAACAGCTGCAGAAATAGGTTTGGCATATGGTTTAGGAAAAAAGATAATTGGCTATCGTGGCGATTTGCGACAAACAGGAGAAAACAATCAGGTTCAGATTAATCTACAAGTTGAATATGATATTAAAAAAAGTGGCGGAAAAATTCTAAACTCTATAGAACAACTGAGTGAATATTTAAAAAATGAAGTAGAACACATCTGAATAATTGTGATTACGGATCGGAAGGGGCTGATATACTTTTCTGGGTTTGGTTTGAGACCCATTTTATGACGGATTTTTCTTTTTTTTATAATCATTATGGATGTTGCAAATTTTATGATGACTTTGATGGAATAATATGTGAGATACATATTCCATGATTATGTTAATATACTAAGTAAAATTAGATTATCTGATTTGTATCAAAAATTATCTTTATTATTTATCATGTTATTTGTTGTTGCGGTGAGCTATTCAGTTGATGCTTATGCTCAAACAGACTCTTTTAGGTTGATGGATTATGATGCCAATACAGATCGAGTGTATGTTGCAAATTCTGGTCAAGATGAAGTATGGGTAATAAATGCAACAGCAGCTCCTGACACTTTTCAAGTGTTGGCAAAAATTTCCGTAGGGACAGATCCTAGAGATATTGCAATTAGTGATGATGGAACCAAAATCTATGTGACAAATCACTTTGATGGGACAGTATCAAAGATCACATATGATCCTATTACTGATGAGTATGATTCAACTTACATTCCATTGGATGTAGGAAATCTCCCTTGGGGAATATCTCTTGTTAGCGGTAAATTATTTGTTGCAAACTGGGGAGGAAGTAACATTGGCGGCACAGATTATGATGGCACATTAACAATATACAATTTTACTGGAAACCCTCCTAGAACAGACATTCCAATTGGAGGCAATCTTGATGGTGGACCATGGGGACTTAATTCACATCCCAATGACACATGGCTTGTAATTACAGATGACGGTCAAGAAAAACTTGTACTAATTCATAGAGTAACTATGGAAATGTTTGAGATTGATTTGAGTCAAATAGAATGCTATAATCCATGGGATCCTGTAATTACAGATGACGGTCTAATTGTTACACCCTGTGGAGATAGTTATGATATTACTACTATGCCAAACTCTATCGAACTAGAATCACCACTCACTGTTTTTGCCGAACCAATCGTCGCAGGCGAACCTGCATTTTTTCCAGTTTTCAATCTTAAGAATTGTTGGAATTTAGATTATAGTTTTGGTGGCTGTACTGTAGGTCCTCCGCAAAAATTACAATTTGAAGATGAAGGTGCAACTCATAACGAACCATGGGCAGTTTATTCTCAAGGTGATAAGATCTACGGTGTCGACATGTATAACAAGGCAAATCCTGGAGAAGAGCAAGAAGAAGGTACTTTGTTAATATGGGATGCCACCACATTGGATTTAGTATCTGACGGAAAAATAGAATATGAAGACCATCCTGATAAAGTAGGTGTTGGGCCTAGAGATGTTTTGGTTACTCCTGATGGTAAAATTTTTGTATCCAACAGTGGAACACATGAAATATCTAACAAGCAAAATGAATTGGGAGGTACGCCATTTGATTATAGTTCTGCAGTAGGTGCATCAATCATTGCATGTGATGGTAGCAACTGCATTACAAGTCATCCAGTTACCACAACTGATAACACTCTATGGTTTATCATTGCAGGTATTGTCATAGCAATTGTGATAATTATATTCATAGTAATTAGAAAACAAAAAAAGAACTAAATCCACGTAAAAGACTAAAGGGACTTGTATGCCTTCTAGGTCTGATTTCGGCCAAGTCTGTGACTGAATTTATCATTTTTTAGAATTTCGATAAAATACATAATTTTTATTGATCCTAGTTCAAATCCTTGATCCTGATCAATTTATTACTGTCCACTATGATCTACTTTTATTGACTTTGGAATTACAAGGCGTTAAGATTCCTCCCTTTATTGAAGATGAAGCAATATTGGCACAAGATTCCCACATCTCGTGTATTCTTGCACATCTACATGATCGAAAAAAACCGTTTACTTATGGCGAATTACTTGAGGAAATTCAAAAATGTCTTAATGAGTCCGTGAACACAGAGCAATTTGATGAATTCTTGGTGAAATTATCTAGAAAAGGACTAATCTCTAAATTATATGGTAAAGGCGAATCATTATTGTATACGTTTACTAAACTTGGAAGTCTAGTACTAAGTTTAGCTAGTACATACAATGATCATTTAAAAAATAAGAAGCACAAAGGAACATAAATCTCTAAATTTTATTTATAGAATTGCTTAAACATTTTCAATTCAAAAGCTCTTGCTTTAGTCCATCCTTTTATTTGCTCTATGATGTCTTCTTTTGTTGAATAATCTTCATGAGAAACAGTTTGATAAAGTGCATCATGTATGTATGATGTCAAGATTTTCCCTTTCTTGATATTTTTTTCTGTCAAAAGTTTTAGAACACTCTTGATATTCTTTTCATAGTTTCTTGCAATATATCCAATCTCGAAGGTGACTCCTAAAGGAGAACCTTTTTTTGAATAAATTGCAACACAAAGAATAGGGTTATTGTCACGTAGTAATTTTTTAAATTTATACAAATGTGTTTGATAATATTCCCAATCAGGCTCATCTTCCATGACAAATGCATTGTATCCATCATCTTGTAAATTCGCACAAATCTCTCTTCTAAACCCCAATTGGTCTTCTGGTCTACCTGGACCTAATACTATGATTCTGACTTGATTGATGATATTTCTTATTTCTTGATTGGTTGCAAAATTGCTCATTTTTTAAGTGATTATTTTATTTAGCAATTTATTCTTTGATATTATTTTAATAATAAAATTTCATATCCTATGTAAGTTATTATTTTGTGTTTTAATCTCAAGTTTATTGCTAACAGATTTTTTTGTTTCAATTATCAGAAAAGTGATTATCGATACTCATACTATCTTCAACCAAGATTCAATTCCAATTTAAAACATTTTCTTCAACACCAGTCTATATTTTGAAAGATGGAACAACATACATCTACAAAAAAGATGGGCATACTATTGATGCTGGAAATCTTCCATTTATCAAAGAAATCAAAAATCAAAATTTTATCTCGTAATTATTTACAATTATAATGAATAAGAACAATAATAATTCTCAAGTATTGCTTGTAGTCTAAAATGTGATCGAATAAATGTTTTAACTTTATTAATTACTTCTTATTCTCGTAAGTTATGGTCAGTAGTTCAAATTATAAAAAAACTGACAAAAAAAATAAAGATAAATCTAAAATCATGATGAAAAAATTACGTTCCTTTATCAGAACTGAAGGCAGTAAATATCTAAAAGATGGCAATGTATCCTCAATTGGAATTGGTTATCAGATTAAAGATGGGAAACCAACTAAGGAAATTGCAATTCAATTTACCGTTAAGAAAAAAGCTACAACGGATATGCTTGAAAGTCTAAATACTACTTTACTACCTGAATCAATTAAAATTGGAAACATCGATGTACCTACAAATGTAATTGAGAGAGAATTCAAAGCAGATTATCGTCTTGTACAAGAAGCAATAACACCTGATAGAAAAAAACGATTAGATCCAATACTTTCTGGAGCTAGTGTAGCAAATGTAAATGAAACAGCTGGAACAATTGGATGTATTGTCTATGATAAATTTGATGGAACTCCATGCATTCTTACAAATTGGCATGTGCTTCAAGGGTCTAAAGGAAAAATTGGGGATGAGATTGTTCAACCAGGACCTTTTGATGATAATCGAACTCATTTGAATCGACTTGGGAAACTTGTCAGATCTCATTTAGGATTAGCAGGTGATTGTGCTATTGCAACAATTGAAGATCGTAATTTCAGCAGTGAAATAATTGATATTCCGACAACTGTTGAAAAACTGGGAGAACCAGAATTGGGTGACAAAGTCATTAAAAGTGGAAGAACTACTGGTGTGACTCATGGAATAGTAACTCGTGTTGATACAATATCAAAACTTGATTATGGTGGTTCTGTTGGAGAACAAAATATTGGTGGTTTTGAGATAGGTCTTGACCCTGATTATACTCCTGATAATGGAGAAGTAAGCATGGGCGGTGATTCTGGTTCTGTTTGGATTTTTAAGACAAATTCAGGCTCACTAACCAATGTTATGGCAGGCCTACATTTTGCAGGAGAAGGACAAGGGAATCCTATGGAATATGCAATAGCTTGTTATCCAAATTCAATTTTTAAGAAACTTGAAATTTCTTTGCAACCCCCTTCTGATACTCAACGTGTAAGTGGTACTGGATATGATGAAAATTTTCTCTCTACTCAAATCCCTCTTCCCAAATTAACTCCTTCAAACAGGAAAAAAATGTACAAAGAAAATGGAAGTGAAGTAATTGATTACACACACTTTTCATTGGCCCTTAACAAATCAAGAAAGTTTGCATTTTGGGTAGCTTGGAACATTGATGGGATGAATATAAGAAAAGTCAGTCGAAAGGGAATATTATTTGTATTGGATTCAAATATTCCAAATGAGTTTCAAATTGGAAATCAACTTTATGTAGATAACAAATTAGATAGAGGCCACATCGCACGTCGTGCAGATTTAGTATGGGGTAATCTTAAAGAAGCTAAAAAAGCGAATAAGGATTCATTTTATTTTACAAATATAGTTCCACAAATGGATGATTTCAACCGCTCTAGTAGTGGGGGATTATGGGGAAATCTTGAAAATGCAGTTTTTGAGGATACTGATGTTGAAGATCTACGTGTAAGTGTATTTGGCGGACCAATTTTTCGGGATATTGATCGAGAATATAGGGGAATAAAAATCCCACTTGATTTTTGGAAAGTAATTGCTTTTGTGGAAGATGGTAAGCTAAAAGCAAAGGGATTTGTTCTTACTCAGAACTTGGATGAACTTGAGGCACTCGAACTAGATGAATTCAAAGTATTCCAAGTTGCTCTCACCGAAATCGAAGACAGGACGGGGGTAAAATTCTCATCGAAGCTTAAATCTGTTGATTCAGTAGGAGAGAATCTTTCTCATGAACCTGAAGTCTTGAGCAAACGTAAACCATTAGAATCATCCAGAGATATTGATTGGTCATAACTGTTATCTAAAATGAAATTCCGTGAAAAGCAAGCAAAACTAATCAACGAATCGGTAGCATGTAAAATCAAATCCACCCCTTCTAATTCCGGAAGACGATGCAACAAGGGTGACTGTTGCCTCTAGCGGATTGGTAAACTTTAGAATCTCTCTTATCTCTTCATGTGTGTATCCTCTTGTATCTAAATTGACTTCTGATGTTGGCATTGATGCATCAATGCGCTCTCATCCAGTGTACCCCGTTCATCTTGAATAGTTTTTTTATCGGCTTGAACATGTTGGGGATATTATTGAGATTCAAATAATCAGGATCATCTTTTGGTTTTTCACATCACTCTTTTAGTTTGGATACCTATGCGAGCAAGATTCCAGTTGTACTGTCAGGGTCTTCTCTTGTCTTTTGTACAAGCTCGTTTGCTCTAATTTCAAAATCTGCATTCCAGAATAGATGAGATCATCTTCTTGTTTCCCTGCTTTAGACGTTCTACTCTTTGTTGTTCTCGTAGTTGTTTATCCCCGTCTAAATAATCTTCCAGCACTCAACAAACAAATTCTCTGAGTCTCTTCTCGTAAGTTGTTCTTGTCTGCGGTGATTTTATTCCGGATCTAAATAATGTGATAGGATCATCTGTAGTATGTTTGATGTCGTTTTTGTTTATCTTGATTCCCACAAAATCAAATACATGAGTATCCTAGATAAATGTCAAAAATGAGGCGGGTCTAAAGGGATTCGGACCCTTGACAACCGGATTAAAAGTCCGGTGCGCTACCTGGCTGCGCCATAGACCCTCATCAAAAATGCTTTTCGTGTATAATTTAGTCTTTTACAAAATTTTTTCTTATGACAGAAACTTTTAATCTGGCAATTCTGTTCAAACAATTTGTGCCCTTGTAGTATAGCCCGGTCTAGAATTCGGCCCTGTCACGGCTGAGACGCGTGTTCAAATCCCGCCGAGGGCGCCATCAATTCTCTTTAAATCCCTACATTGTAAATAGAGATTGTTGAGCCAAAAAGCCTCAAATCCAAAGAATATTGGCATTTATGACTATGACAAGAGGATCTCAAGAACTATGATTCTAATCAAAAAGAAATTATCGCAAGAAAATATCTCCATTATTGAGCAATATCACAACGTAATGATCAGAATCTCTCTCAAAGGCATTACAACACAAGCATTTGCAGACAATTCTACAAATATTTCATCTCTCACAAAAATAATCAAATAATTTTAAATTCTAATAGGTTTGAACTACATTGGAAGAGAGGTCACATATTCAACACTGATTTTAACCCAATATCGTAATGATCTCAAATTATTTTTAATATCTTTAGGTAATACTACATACTCTTTCTTAACTGGAGATCCTGGAAAATAATGAAGAGGCTTGGCATCTTTATTTTTCAATAGTTTATCTCTATACTTTTCAGGCAATTTCATCGCAAACCCAGCTGGAGTTAGAGTTATGCAAATTTTTCCATTTGCATAAACAGCTGCACCGCTAAAGAAATGCTTACATTTTAGATCAATATTTTTGAATTTAGATGAATCAATTTTTCTCATTAATTCTACGAGAGAATCCAGATATTTTTTGGCCATAGTATATTCTATTTCATGATGATAGATAAAGACTCAGAATTATTTTGGGGTAAAATAAGACATAGATGAATATAAAAAATGAGGATTATTAAAAAATAAAAAAATATGAAGTTGCCTTAACATTTTGGAAGAGGCATTTTTTCATGAATCTCAATATGAAATCCATCACCCATTTTAAGATGTGGATTTTCTTTGAGTAGTTCTTCTACTTTTGCCACATTATCTGCTTGCATAATGGAGTATCCTCCAACCTCAGAACTACTTGATGTAGAACCTGATGTATCAAGATGCTTACCATTGCCAAGTATGGATCCCATGTCAACAAGATGTTCACCACAATTTTCAGCCCACTTCATCCAGGCTTCCATCATTTTTGACATCTCATCAGGACTCATGTCTTTGCATTTATCTTGTGCAGATTTTGGTGCATTATAGAGCACAATAAATTCTGTCATTTTTATCTACATACTCATAACATGTTATGTATTAAAATTAGATAGTAACAAAGTAGTAACTAGATTAGACTATGTTAAGTTAAAGTGAGGCTGGATTTCGTCCACAAACTTCTTGAAAGCTACGAGTTTTTTTATCAAAGTAAATTTGAGGTTCATGCTTTAATGAAAAAGCTGCCATCTGTTCTAATACTGGAATAAGATCAGATCCTTTGTTAGTTAAGGCATATTCTATTCTAAGTGGAGTTTTGGATAATATTTTTTTGGTAATCAGTTTTCCTTTTTCCATTTCTTTAAGTCTGACAGCAAGAGTATTGGAATTTATTCCATCTACAGATGATAAGAATTCGTTGAATCTTGATTGTTTTCTCAAATACATATCTCGAACAATTTGAACTGTGAATTTTTTACCAATAATTCTAAATGTATTATCAACTGGACAACTTTTCACTTCTTTTGGTGCAACGAATTCTTGAGCCAATTTTCACACTATTAGGTTCAAATACAGATTAACTATTTTAATCTAGTGTAAAAATATAAGTTAATTTTTTTAGAAATTCAGAATGGTAATCCCATGTTCAAACCCCAATGGATTTGGTTATTGATAGGGTGTTAAACTGATTCTTCAAATCCCTTTAAAGGAACTATATTTGTCTCTATAAAAGATATTTTTTAATAATTTAATTTTGAACAAAATAAAATTGAATCTTAAGACCAACAACGATTAGTTGCTTGGTGATATATTCAATTAAATCTAGTATTGTAAATTACTAACATCCGTATGCGACAACTCAATCACATAATGTCTTTTTCAAATTTTCTTTGTTTTCCTTTAGTCTATCCAGAAATGTTTTACCTTCTTCTTGTATTTCCAATGGAGACAACACTAAGACCTGTCCTCCCAATTCATCTGCTATCACTTGGGACATTTTTGGATTGACAAACTCTTCAGTGAAAATAATCTTGATGTCAAGCTCCCGTGCTGTATTTATCACATTTTCTATATTTCGTGGGCTTGGATCTCCAAATGGATCTAGTGAATCTACCACAGTGTGCTGGTTTAGCGAATATTCTTTTGCAAAATAACTAAACGCATCATGAAATGCAATGAAATCCTTCTTTGAGCATTGAGCTAGTTCTTCTCTAATCTCTTTATCTGCAGAATCAATTTTTGCCAGATATTGTTTGGTGTTATCAGTATAGTATTCACTGTTTTCTGGATCAGCCTCTTTTAGTGCAGAGGCAATATTGATTACCTGAATCTTTATGGTCTGTGGATTTAGCCATATGTGAGGATCAAAATTCAGTTCAGATTCATCTGTTGAGTCAGAGTTTGTTCTGATGGGAGTAATTCCAAAACTAGTGTCTACCATTTTTACTTGCTGATTTATTGTACTGACATCTTTGACCCACTGCTCAAAACCCAGACCATTAATTATGACAAGATCTGCGTTTTGCATCTTTTGTATGTCTTTGACAGTTGGTTCCCAATCATGTGGTTCCACTCCTGGTGAGACCAAAACAGAAACATCAACTTTGTCTTTACCAACCTCCTTTGTAAATTCGTATAATGGATAAAATGATGCAAGTATCTGGATTTTTTCTCCTTTTGTCTCCACTGAAGATTCTTGAAGATTGTTATTCGGATCGCTTGACCAAACAAAAAGCGATACTAATGGAATTACTACCGCAATTGCAATTATTGCCATCTTGCTTTGCTTATTCACGCCTAAACATCAATTATATTATTAATAAACCTTTAAAATATTATTAACATTTATTGAAATAACTATTAGTTTTTAATAACTTTGTATAAAATATTGAATTGAGGGTACTGTTACCTCTTAGGTTGTTCATGTATAGAATTCACTAGTAATCCTCCGATAACTCTACAGCACCTAAAAAGCAGTAGAGAAAAAGAAATGATTGACTATAAAGAAAATTGGAAGAAAAGACTGACCTATGTACTGTTTGGAATAATTAGCTTCTACTTTGGATTCATACCAATTCATATAATTTTACAAATTATTTTTCCTGCTAACTCTGCTGTGATGTGGGTAACTTTTGGATTTAGTTTTTTGAGATTTGCAATGCTAGGAATATTTTTGTATATGGCATTTGTTCATGTAAAACCATCATTCATACCAAAACAAAAAAGATATCGTAGATTAATTATTCTTATACTATT